>JAHQWS010000013.1 GCA_029856295.1 Promethearchaeia archaeon | reverse complement strand
ATTTTTTTTCTCGTTTCGGGATTCACATTTTCAAGGAGATATGACCAAGGAAAGCCATCGAAGTAGAAACATATATGATTTTTTGTACTATCTAAGTAAAGGTATGCGCGAGCTAACACGAATAATTGATTATATATTTTCTTTTTCACTACAATTCTGAAAATATCTTCCTTGTTTCGGACTTCTATATTTTCTATAAGAATTATAGGGGTAATTGCGAATGTTTCCAAATAATCACCCATAATTTCTTTAGAGGGCAATAAATCTTCAGCTACTAGAACCTTAGAATCAATCTTGAAAGGTGTTTTTTTTCTAACATCTATTACATTCATTTATAAATATTATAGTGTTTATTTTCAAATTTAATTTATGGCATTCCTAGTATTAAATAAGAGGGAAGATAAAAATATTTCTTAACATCTAAATCTGGTATAGCTTTATTTATCGGTTTCATCATTATACTCGCAGTTGTGAATTTTATAAACCTCATCGCCTTGAGGGCCTTTATTAATTCATGTTGGTTTGAACTTGCTAAAATAATTGAAATACCTATAAATCGTTTACTTGCTGCCCTCAATATTTTATCAATAAGATAAATATATCCAAAATAAAAATTTCGGTGTGTAGTAAAATAGCTTTTATCCAAGAGAATTTCATACACAAATCCTACCCTTAATTTTATTCCATATTTGAGATAGAATATACTAGTATGAGTTAATGTAGCACATCCTATAATTTGATTATCTTTTCGAATAAAAATATAGGTTGGAGCGTGTTTTCTCGATGGAACATTTACTCGAGACCATAAAACTCTCTTCCGATCAAAATTGGGGATTGCCGTGTAATTTTTTTTCAATATTTCATTAGCTGCATTTCTATAGACAAAATGCTTTTTATTATAGAAAATTTCATATGAAAAATTCTTAAAAAAGGGATTAAATCTGATAAAAAATCTATATAAGATTCGAGGAATATATGAATTCATAAATAAAACAGGAAAAAAATAACCAAATCCGGGAAAATCCTTAACTAATTTAAGGAGATTAGCACAATTTAAGTAAACAGATAAATTCTCAACCACCTGATAACCATATTTCGGGTAAATCTTCTCCCTTGGAAAATAACTATTATCGGCTGAAAACATTGAGATATCACAATTCTTTCTTTTCAAATAATTAAGTGCGTTTTCCATTAAAGTTTTAGCAATACCTCTTTTGGTATAATTTGGATGACAAATTACATCATTTATATCTCCAATGAGATATTTTTTATCGTTAAATGATAATTCCTCTATTAAATTAGCACATAGAGCTCCAACAATCTTTTTATTCTCAATATTTTCCGCAATATGGACCATTTCAGGCTCAAAATTGGGAGATTGAACGTATCTCCAATTCCAATTTTTGGTAGTTCTTAGCATATTAAAGCCTGCCATTTGGAATGCTCGATTATATAAATCTGCGAGCTGCTCATCATCACCAACTCTATAATTACGATAAATAATCTTTACCATAGATATTCACCCAAAAGTTTTGATTATATATAATAATCGTTAGTTAATCATAAAAGTGTTTTTATAATGTTGTTAATTCTAAATTTCAAAGGAAATATAAATTTTTAAGGGAGAGAGTATATGAAAAGAGAAAAATGTGCTGCCTCTACGAATGCTGCATATTATTTAGAAAATCACATAATTTGGATAACAGGAGCCATTGGATTGCTCTGGTTCAGTCCAGTTTTGTATTTAAATATAGTTATAGCTATTAGTTATTTTCTAGTGAATTTTATCTTCTTTCATCATTTATTTAGCCTGCTTGTATGTAAGAATTGTGTGTATAAGTTAGTTCCACCCATGACTCAAGAGGAATATTTATCTCAATACAAGGAAACATTTCCACGTATTTATAAGAGATACGTGATTGTGTGGGCTATACTAGCGTGGATATGGCCGATGTTAATGATGAGTATATCATTTCTAATTTTTGGGCAATTCATGTCAATCATATTTTTGATCATATTTCTTTGCATAGCAATCGTTCCTTTTTTCATAATTTTAAATAGAAATGTGTGCCGAGAATGTAAAATTAAGCTTTTAGGCATTTGCCCATTCCAAAAGAAATAATTTAGAAATCTGGGGAGAAAATAAGGGGTTTAAATAGTACTTAAATAATTTATCCCGGGAAATTCAATTCAATATAATTTCAAAGTTCAGAGACTAAAAGAATTTTAATCATTCTATAAATAAATAACGATAATAGTGTCAAAAGAGTATTTAAACATTTTTGTCTCAGTGGAATGATTAAATAAAATAAAAGAAAAATATTATTAATAATAATTTAATTTTTGAAATTAGGAAAATTAGGGATTAAAGGATGGACATTAACATTTCAAATAGAAAAGCCTACGTCATCGAGATCGTAGGTATAGTGATATACATCATCTTTATTTTTATGGCTATGATGTTTTATGCTGGAGGGACGCTAGACGATCCCAGTGCACCAGGATACACTTTTTGGTTCAATACTTTTAGCGATACAGGCAGAATAGTCGCTCATAACGGGAAATCTAATCTAATATCAATGGTTTTTTTCTCCATTGCATATTGTACTATAGGCATAACTATGATACCCTTTTATCTTGTATTTCCAAGGTTGTTCAATGAAAATACTCTGGAAAAAAGGTTAACCAAGATCGGGGCTTATTTTGGAATTATTTCTTCTATTGGTTTCATTGCAGTGGTTCCAACACCAGCAGACATTTTATATGCCCCGCATATGCTCTTTGCAATTGTGGCGTATGTAGCTATTTTTATTACGATGGTTTTATATACAGTCGCATTGTATCGAAGTGAGAAACTTTCCAAAGAATACGTATACGCATTTATGATCTTTACAATCATCTTCTTTATATTTTTAATAATGGCGCTTATCTCATTGGGATTAGGAATTCGTGCTCTATTAACAATTGGTCAGAAAATCGGCAGATTTTCGATTTTTATGGGATTTTCTATTTTAACCTTTGGAGCCTGGAAATTAGAAAAAGACTAATCAATTCTTATTTTTTTTTATTTAAATATGAAATTTATCTATTAGAATGTATTTCTAAAAAGAACAATCTTACACTTTTGTCTTATGTAGTAGAAAAAGTAAAGCTTTTATTCAAGAACATTAAAAGTTAAATTAAACGTTATTTAATTTATTATCTATAAATTAACCAATGGAGCAGAGAAATTTGACAGGAAGTCAAAATCAAGAAACTAATCCATTTCACCAAAAGGATGAATATTATTTTCAGCCAAAATTTGATGATTTTAAGGTCACTTCTACCTATATAACCATGAGAGACGGCGTAAGAATTGCCGCAACGATTTGTATACCTAAGGGCTTATCAACTGAAGATAAATTGCCTACATTGCTATATCAGACCCGCTATCAAAGAACTCATCATCTTCGCCTACCTTTCAGATGGATATGGAGAGAGACGGTGGATCATTATCCAAAAACGGAGTTATTTACTGGGAATGGATATGTATGTGTATATATTGATGTAAGAGGCTGTGGAGCTTCCTACGGTTATAGATTAGGGCCATTTTCTGAGGACGAGGTTAAGGATGGGAGCGATATTGTTGATTGGATTATTAATCAGCCATGGTCAGATGGTAATGTAGTATCTAATGGTATATCTTATACAGGATTTACATCAGAATGGTTAGCAACGAATAATCATCCTGCAGTCAAAAGTGTAATGCCTGGTCACAGTGGTTGGGATCATTTTTTCGATATGATTTTACCGGGAGGGTGCTTTAACACCGCGTTTATACAATTATGGTCGTTTTATGGAAAACAACTGGATCAAAACGTACAGAACCAAATGAAGATACTCATCCCATTTCGTTGGATGCTAATGAAGGGGGTAAAGTATGTCCACTCAGATACGGAATATACTCAATTAAAAGAAGCTATACAAGAACATACTAATAATGAAGCTGCTTTTGATAATATTAATGATGTAAATCATCGCGACGACGTTGTTAAAATTGGAAGTGAGGAGAGTGCATTTGATACCCGAAGCCTTTTTCGATATCAACAGGAATTACAAAAATTAAATATCCCGATATATAGCTGGGCTTCTTGGTTGGATGCGAATTTTGCTGATGTTGTTATTGGACGGTTTTTGAATTTAAGAAATCCTCAGATTGCTATAATTGGTGATTGGAATCATGGAGCCCATCTACCAGCAAATCCATTTTATCCATCACGGACAGAAGTAACTCCTTCTCCGCATGATCGTATTAAAACTGAAATTAGTTTCTTCAATAGAATTCTAAAAGGAGATTTTTCAGAAAAAATCTTATATTATTATACAATGGGTGAAGAAAAGTGGAAAAAATCGCATATTTGGCCTCCTTTAGGGCAAGATTCGCAGAAATGGTATCTTCAAGAAAATAACGGATTAACTAAAAATGAACCTCAAGCGAAAGATGGAGCAGACGATTATAAAGTCAACTTTAGAACTACTACAGGATTGTTCAATCGTTGGATGGCACCAGCAGGGCTCCCAATTGATTATAGTAATAGAACAAAAGCCGATAAGAAATTACTCACCTACACGAGTGCTCCTTTGGAAAAGGATCTAGAAATTACGGGAAATCCAATAATTACTTTATATCTGTCATCGACACATGAAGATGGCGCGGTTTTCATATATTTAGAAGAGGTTGATGAGGCAGGCAACGTGACTTATCTAACTGATGGAAATTTGCGATTACTTCATAGAAAATTATCCTCAGAGGAATCTCCATACAAGATTCTGATTCCTTATCATACTTTTCTGAAGAAAGATGCTCTCCTTCTTGTGCCACATGAGATTTCAGAAATAAAATTTGGCTTACACGCAACATCTGTTTTAGTTAAGGAAGGTCATAGAATTCGTGTAGCAATTGCAGGGGCAGATAAAGAGGTTTTTATGCGCTATCCTGCTGAAGGAAAACCCGTAATTACAATTGAACGAAATGCTAAAAATCCTTCATTTATTGATATTCCCATTATAGAAAGAAAGTAAAAATAAAAAAAAGTATAATTAAAAAGAAAAAGGTGTGAAAATGGAAGAATTATTGCCAAAATTAAGTGATTCTTTAAAGAATGCCATAGAAATTACAGAAAATGAGAATCAATTATCAATTGAATTGAAAGTCAAAAGAGAGGGTATTATTGCCGGAGATTTAGGGTCGCCAAATGAAATCAGAGAGATGATTCGAATCTTTGGAGGAGTAACACAAGAGATACCCATCGATATTGAAGTGAATGAAAATTCTAAAACCGCCTCGTTGAAGCTACAAAATAAAGAAGATTATGATATAGTATGTACTGCTATGAAAACTATTTGGCAACGAGCAGCCGAATTGTTACAAAAAGCATTTAATGCGGAACCCGGAAAAACTGAGGAATTTAGAGCTCTTGGCGATTTTGATGAAAATTATTAAAAAACTTTATTTTTATAACCCATTATACCTCTATGTTAACGATTCTATCATGTTATTGAACATAACCTCTAATTTTTCATAGATTTCTAATCTATAGTCGATGCCTATTTTAAAGATTAAGAGGGATATCATCTGTTTTTCTAAATATGGGTTTATATTGAGCCCATAAAATTCATCGAGCAGGACAGACCAATTAGAATCATCTGAAACTCTCATTCCACATAATACTACTTTCTTTGTTTCTATTTCTTTGACTATATCATGAATGATTTCTATCCACTTAATGCTGATATGTTCTTTTTTTCGAACATCAAAAATACAGAAAACTGCGTCGGCGTTAGAAATATTCATTGTATTGAATGTATAGCCTCGCAATATTAACCCGTTATCGTAATGATAAATTTTTGCGTCCTTTTCGTCCTTTAACTTCGAAACTTTTCCTAAATATTTCAGTTCAGTTAAAATTTGAAATATGGGATTCCAATAAGGATTTTCAGTGATTAAGCAGATATTTAAGGTTTTTTTTTTATCCAAAATCGAATTGATTTGGGTAAATAAATTATTCCTTAGAGATTCTTCTTCTCTTTCCTGAGAGATTTGAATGTAGAAATATGATATTAAATTGAAAGCATCATCTATATTTTCTCCCGTAAGCGCGCTAGTTTCTATGTATGATATTTTAGAAGTTCCTGTTTCAGACAAATATTTTGCCATAGAAACTCCTTCTTCGGACGTTATATCTCTTTGATCAACCAAATCCTTTTTATTTCCTACAAGTACGATTGGAATATCTTTTCCTCCTATAAAATCGATCAGTTCGACGTACCATGTTTGAATATTGTTGAATGATTCGCGGTTGGTCAAATCAAAAACTATAAAGGCAGCCTGAGTGCCAGAATAATACGTTTTTCGAAATCTTTTGAAGTATTTTTGAGCCCCTATATCCCATAAATTAATGTGAATATCATTATCTAAAAATTCAAAAATATGTGATAAAATATTCAATCCTATTGTTGACCTATAATCCTTAGAAAATTTTTTATCAACAAAGCGTCTTACAATTGAAGTTTTTCCTACCCTTAAATCCCCTACTATTACAAACTTAAATCTGTAGGATAATCCTTGGTCTAATCTCATTTGATATATTTGATGTCGTAATTTTTCGGATTTTTCTAATGCATATTCAAAATTTGGAATTTCTATCTGAATTACGTCATTTTCGTCAGCGTTGATTATTTGAGCAGATTTTTCTGCAATAAAGTAAGCATATGGATAAAGTCTATCTATAGAAGCGAGGGTATTTACGACAAAACTTAATGTGGCATTCTCGTCTACAGATATAAATAATAGTCTATGAGTTTCCGTATCAAAAGAAGCTGAACCATACTTCTTAAATGCAAACTCATCACGAAACCTCTCTAAAATAGGATTTACAACTGCGGTTAAAACTGATACTAATTCAATATCAATGTTTTTTCTTTTTTCTCCTGCTATTATAAATCCCTCATGATCAGAAAGAATAATAGCCTCAACCTCGGAATTTAATGCTAAAAAATCTTCATATAACTCCGAAAAATACTTATCTTTACTTACCGACAACAGCTTCGCCTCACTTTATTATATTATTTGAATTCCAAATTATACATGCACTACATTCATTAAAAAATTTTATGCAAAAAAATTAATCAAGACCGATTTTTAGAATCTGGGATTTTGATCATTTATTTTGAATTATTGAAATTTGAATTTATGTTATAAATATAAGGAGTTTTAGTGTGCTGCTTGCAAGTGATAAAGTATAAATTTGATTATAATGAAATTATAATTTAATTATAAGTAAATAACGACTTTCTTGTATGAAAGTTTATAATCTTTTGAGCGTAATCCCATATGGTTCCCATGAGTTCGTGGTTAAACGGCTCGGATGAATACAAAAAAGCTAAAGGTATAGTCGAGTTTCTTGAGGAGCGAGCACAATATCCAGATCAGATGCAGGTTAATTATGCTCTGAGGGATGTCCTAAATCCCCAAAGAGGAGAGTATCTCTTAGAAGCTGGCAGCGGAAGTGGAGTTTTATGTCGTTTGATGGCACGTAATCTCTCACCTGGAGGACGTATTACAGGAATTGATATTTCTCCTGAAATCGTTAAATTATCCCAGGAATATGCATGTAATGAAAACCTAAATAATTTAATCAAGTTTGAGGTTGGAAAAGCAAGTGAACTAGTCTATCCCAATGGATCATTTGATGGTGTGTTTGCTGCACGCTTACTACTTTACATCATAAATCCTTTGGAAGTTATAGCTGAGTTGATTCGTGTGGTAAAATCTGGGGGGAGAATTGTTTTAATGGACTGGGATTTTGAGACTCTTGTAGTTGATCATTCCGACCGAGAACTCACACGCCGAATATTTCACTGGAGGAATGACCATAAGGATGGAAATAATTGGAGCGGAAGACAACTCTTTCGCTTTATGAAAGTGAAAGATTTGAAAGAAGTCACCGTATATCCGGTGGTAACTGTAGCAACAGATGATAATAGTTCCTTAACTCAATCATTATGGCATGCGGCATCTGGGGCTCTTGAACAGGGAATAATCACGCCTAAAGAACATGAAACTTGGGTATCGGAACTTAAATTAAGTATCAAAAACCAGCAATACTTTGCAAGTATTGTTTATTTCATAGTACATGGATTAGTTCCTTAAAGGCCACTAAGTAGGTTTAAAAAAATAATTAAAGATGGTACAAATGGAATATTCTGTTGGAATTGGATTAACGAATAACTGTAACTTAAATTGTGGACATTGTTACAGAGATAAAAATCAAATTTCAAATCTTACACTGAATCAAATTCAAATTTTATTTGAGGCACTTCCAATCCAAGCCATTGGGTTAGGTACAGGTGAGAATATATTAAATCCCGAGTTTTATCAGATTCTTGAATTTTTATCCAAGCAGAAAATCAGTATTAGCATAGCCTCAAATGGTCTGACGTTGACTTCTCTTCCTGAAAAATACTTGAAACTATTTCATGATGTGGAAGTATCAATTGACTTTCCTACAAAAAAAGGTCAAGATGATTTTCGCGGTAATGGTAATTGGGACTTAGTGCATCAAGCCATTGAACGATGCAAGAATGAAAAAATTCAGTTAACTATCCTTACTACGCTGATGTCCATCAATTATGACATGATGGATCAAATAGTGGATCTCGTTCGCTCTCACGGAGTAAACTTACGCGTCAGTGTTTATCAATCTGTGAATTCTGATAAGTATCATTTGAGTTATAAAGAGTTCTGGGAGGGATTCCGTCTATTGCTCGGGACAAGCAAGTTAATCTCATGCTCCGAGCCAGTAGTTAGAGCAGTTTTAAATCTTGGTGATGTATATTCTCCTTGCGGATATAAAAGCATCAGGATTAATCCTCGTGGACAAGTAATTCCATGCGTTTATTGGAGTAAAAGTGAGGAATCCAAATATATCCCCCTAATAAAAGACCTACCAGCACTTAAAGAGAAGATTTTTGATTCTCATTACTTCAAACTCGCCAGAGAAATTCCATCTATAGCCGCAAAATGTCCCTGTCAAGGGGGATGTGCAAGTAGAAGGTTAATAAACGGAAATTTAAACTCCCATGATGAATATTGTCCTTGGTGTAGGGGAGATCAAATTGATCTCGAATGGCAGCAAGGTCCCTCAAGTAATCTTGTTAGAATTAATAATAATTGTACAACGATCGTGAAGTAAGACTTGAACAAAGATGCATTAATCATTTTAATACGGAATCCTCACCTGGGAAGCGTTAAAACGAGATTAGCCGCAGAAATAGGGGATAAAGGAGCTTTAAAAGTTTATACTGCCTTACTTGATTATACCCGGTTGATTGCAAGTGAAATTCAATCTTCACGTTTATTATTTTATTCTAATTTTATTGACGATAAAGACTCGTGGGACAATCGAATATTTACCAAGTTTTTACAAGAGGGTAATAGTTTTGGAGCAAGGATGTGTAGAGCATTTAAATTGGCTTTTAATGATCACGAGAAAGCAGTAATAATTGGCAGTGATTGCGAGGAATTGACCCCTGAAATTATAAGAGAAGCCTTTAACCGACTATCAGAATTTGATGTAATACTTGGTCCCGCCAAGGATGGAGGTTATTATTTGATGGGGCTCAAAAAAATTTATCCGGAATTATTTACTAATAAAAAATGGAGCACATCCAGTGTTTTAAAAGATACACTCAATGAAATTAAAAAAATTGGATTAAGTTTTTATCTTCTTCCAGTTCTTTCTGACATAGATGATTTCGAAGATTTCAAAAATTCTAAACTTTATAAAAAGATAGTTTTAAGTTAACAGAGAATTCTAGCGATAAAATGGTAAAGGATGAAGATAATCGAAATTATACTGAATATGTAAATTAGTTGGAAAAATAGCTGAACGAAATATAAAAATAAGCCTAATCTAAGTTCTAAAGGAGTAAATTATAAATACTAGAAATAAAAATAAAATCTTATATACAAAATTGTAATGTATTTTAAAATAGAGGAATGAGTGAGCGAAATTGAGTGATGAAAACACTATAAAAAAATCTGAAAAAACAGATGAATCTACTAGAAAGGAGGAAATTAAGCAGAATAAATTTATTGGTCCCGGTCTTGGCTTGGTCATTTTAGGACTCATATATTTTATATGGTACATAATGCCTTTTGCGATTGAATATCTACAAGAAAAACCATTGGCGATTCATAATTGGGGATATAGCATCATTTTCCTTACTGTAGGCTTGGCATGGTACCAAAAGAGCCCTCTGCCACGGGCTATCGCATTGATTCAAGCTTCCCTCCTGCCTATCCTTGCCTCAGGATCTGTGAATCCATTTATCATGGTCGCATTAGTCTTCATTGTTTTGGCTGTTTTTGGGATTGTAGTCATTATTGAAAGGAAACGTGGTAAATTTTTCTTTCAAGATCGTTTACAAAAAAGGACATGGGAATGGCTCAATATGCATTTACTTATACTTTCTTGGATTTTAATAATGCATATAGGTTTTGTCTTCTTAGTAGTACGCGCCCCAACGGAAATAGATCTTTTAAGAATTGGTCCAAATGCCGGATGGTTAAAGAATTATACACCTGAATTACATGAAATTTCCACATGGGCATTTGATATTGCTATGATAGCTTGGGGTGTTATTGTTTTATATGAGCAGTTTAAAATGGGCTATAATTTTAAGAATAAACCTTGGCCTAGATGGAGTTTTTATGCGATATTTTTGGCAATAGCTGCTGGATTGGTTGGACTTTTGATTCAATATCTAACTTATGGATTTGAAATTAACAACATACTGGACTTAATTGATTAAGATTGATATTATAAACTTTCTAAATTCTTGAGTTTATAAGTTAGTCTTTTTTTAAATTTTTTTCTGAAATTTACTTAATTTTTATTTC
>JAHQWS010000012.1 GCA_029856295.1 Promethearchaeia archaeon | reverse complement strand
ACACAGTAGAGGTGATTATCGACCCACAACTAGAACATTTCCTAGAGATGCCCGTTGTTTTAGTTGGTAAAGATTTCTCTACCCTGTGTTCATGAGGGATTGGTTCTTTTGATTCCTTTATCTCTATAACCAATTTTCCGCAGTTTGGACAATATACTTGGCTTTTTCCCACATTAGCTCCACAATGTACACAATATTTTACTAAATTCTCGTTTTTTTCAGACATGGCTTATTAAAAATTAATTTAATATCTATAAAAATAATTTATGATAAATAATTAGTACTAATTTTATCTTATTTATTATGTGAAATTAAAATTATATAGTTTATCCTTGTATTATATTTGGAGTATTATAGTTTGTTAATTTAATTCCCCATTTTGTTTTTTTCGATGTTTAAGATTCTTCTTTGTAATTGTATAAAGTTCCATTAATAATAGCCCATGATAGTAAGATATAGAGTCAAAATTGGCATCTCCATCATCTTTACCAGCATGAATTAAAGCCATTTGAGCATTTAAAGCCGCTTTTAGTAGTAACTCTAATCCGTTATAAATTAAATTAGGACTCCATGTCCCATTCTGAGGATTTGCCCACCATATAGGACATGAATGAAGCCCTCTGTCATAAAACCATCTAGCTGTATTATAATAATTTTCTATTTCCCATTTCTGTGTTAAATCCAAATTATCAGCCAGTTCCATTAAATTATTTAAAGTTTTGACAATTTTCCAGTAATATTTATGTATATTATTATCAGGATGTTTCCATAAAGGGTAAGGTATCTCATTTAAAATATCTGTATAAGAGGTGCTCCAGCTTGATTCCTTTGGGATAATGGCTTTTTTAGCAATTGGGAAGTATTGGTCCAAATCAGAAATGAAAACTGTTTCAATATCATCTTTTTCTGCTAGTAATTCTAAGGTTTTTCCTAAGAACACTTTCTCATAATTCTTAATATGATGCCCAAAAGTTTCACCATCCATAGCTGAAATTATGTATCTATTAGTTTTTTTAGCCTCCATTGTCTTTGGATCTTTTTTAGGAATGAAAATGTTTTTAATTGACTTTACAAATTCCTTTGCTGTGATTTTCTTAAAAGAAATTTTATTACTTAGAATGTCATCTCTAAAAAACAATTGGAGTCCATTTGGAGAGCAATAGATTTTATTATACGGCCAATCAACTCCTTTTTCTTCTACTGGACATGCAATACCACTCTGAAGTATCCATTTATATCCAAGTTCACGCACAATTTTCGCAACCTTAGAAGAAATCGCTAATTCAGGAGGGAAAAAACCTCTTTTTTCCCAAATATCCCCAAATTCCTTTCTATTAACCTCTTCGTTCATCTGAATTTGATGATAAACTTCCTTATTAGGAATTAATGGAAGTATTGGGTGAAATTTTGCTGTGCCCACTATTTCAACTTTACTTTCGGAAACTAAATTTTTTAAAAGTTCTATTGTATCGCCTAAATCATAATCATACAACATTTCAATAAGCACCCCGTTTATGTTCAAAGTAAATTTCGCATTATCATGTTGTTCAAGAACAGAAAATAAAGGCTTATAACATTCCTTATTGATTACTCTCAAAATTTTAATATCTTGAGTTGGCGGCTGATATATGTGAAGTAATGGAGCCCAATAAGTTGTCATAACAAAATCAGGTCTTAAAAATCAACTATAATATCTTTTATTAAATGTTATTATTTTTTATAATCAAGTCATAAATTTAATTTTATTGAAAATACAAGAAATTCAAGCAAATCTCAATAAGTAATTATTTATATTACGTTTGATCTATTTTTATTATACTTAAATTATACTAAGGAATGTAGAAGAAATGAATAAAGAAGATATTTGCTTTATGCCTGCTGCTCAGATGTTAAAAGCAATTAAAACCCAAGAGCTTACTTCTCAAGAAATAACAGAAACAATTATAGAAAGGATCGAAAATATTAATCCGATAATTAATGCGTATTGTACACCTACCTTTGATTTAGCCAGAGAAATGGCAAAAAACGCTGATAATGCAGTTAAAAAGGGCGAAAAATTAGGCTCTTTACACGGCATACCAACTTCAATTAAAGACTTGAATTTTACTAAAGGAATCAGAACGACATTTGGGAGTAAAATATATGAAAATTTTATTCCGGATGAAGATGGGCTTTGTGTGGCTCGATTGAAAGAAGCAGGTATTGTAATCTTAGGAAAAACTAATACTCCTGAGTTTGGGTACGCTGGCGTCACTGACAATAAAATTTTTGGACCAACTAAAAATCCTTGGAATTTAAAAAGGACTCCTGGAGGTTCTAGTGGGGGAGCTGCGGCTGCAGTGGCGAGTGGAATTAGTCCATTAGCATTAGGGGGAGATGGTGGTGGGAGCATAAGGCATCCTGCGACTTTTTGTGGAGTGTATGGGATTAAACCACAATATGGCCGAGTTCCAGATTATCCAAAAACTGGTATTTCATTTTATTTCACACAGAGAGGTCCTATAGTCAGGTATGTCGAAGATGCAGCTCTAATGCTTGATATTTTAAAAGGACCACATGAGTTGGATAGAACTTGCTTACCAAAACAAGATGTCAGCTATTTTGATAAAATTAATGAAAAACCAGACAAACTCAAAATAGGTTATACTTTAAATCTAGGGTATACGAAAATAATTGACTCCGAGGTTGAAAAAAGCGTTATAGATTCCATTCAAAAATTCGAAAGGTTAGGATGGTCTATAGAACCTGCAAATTTGGAAATTAAAAACCCTTTTTTAGCATTTACTACACTGTATACGGCGAGTTACGCTTACAACTATAAACCTTATTTAAAAGAATGGAGAGATAAAATGGACCCCGATTTCCTTAAATTGATTGATGCTGGAATGACTTACTCCGGATTAAACATTATGAAAGCAATGGATAAACGTATTAAATTTAACGAAAAAATCAGTGAATTGTTTCGCAAATACGATATCTTAATAACACCTACGGTTGCAATTCCAGCATTTGAGTTAGGAATGATGTTTCCTCCTGAAATAAACGGGGAGGGGGTAGGACCTACTTCGTGGATGCCGTTTACCTTTCCATTTAATATGACAGGTAATCCCGCGGCAACAATCCCATGTGGATGGTCAAAAGATGGCTTACCAATCGGAATGCAAATCATAGGTCCAAAATTTGACGAATTAACAGTATTACAAGTTTCAAAAGCCTTTGAAGAAATAGCTCCATGGCAAGATAAAAAACCCAATTTAATTTGAGTTACTTTGTTAAAAATTAATTTTTTTAACTTCTTTCTTATTTTCTTTATTTTTCAATGATCGTCTCTTTAATCGCAGTTCCAAAATGAGTTGCGCCAGGTCCAATATGTACTAAAACTTCATCTCCAACCTTTATATCAACTACAGATCTAGCTTTACCATTAGGATCTACTAATCTTATTGTCTCAGCGTTTTGACAGATGCAACTAATGGGAATTTTTTCATCACCTTTCATTGCTTCTAACTCGAATCTCAACATTGGCCGAGTCTCTATTTTTACCCGCCCTACAGAAACAATTCGAGCTTCACCTTTAAAATTTACAGCTAATACCCTCTTACCTCCTGCTAATTCGCTCAGGTAATTTGTACGGTAAGTTCTTTCCGGATCATCATCAGGAACTAAAACATAGGCTGATACATCCCCTGAATTGACACGAAATGGTCTGGAAGCTACAAATTGGGTCTCAAATGTCTCAGAATGAATTAGACAGAAACCTGCGGCTGTTGAACCAACGAGAAATCCTTCCCCGATATTAAGGAGAGACGTGGTATCTACGCAAACTCTCTCGCTTTCAGGTATACTTTGGATAGTAAGTATCTTAGCTTTTGTCAATTCAATATGAAATCCAGTATGGATAAGTTTCTTTAATTCCACTATATCATTTGCGTCATTCGGCGTCATTAAAATCCCATCAACTCCTACTTCTAAAGTTTTTAGCATTAACTCAGCATCTTTAACATTATCTACTTCAGCTATTAAGTCTGTTTCATTTGAATGCATTTCTGCTATAAGGTTTTCAAAAGGAATTATTTTCCAATCTTTTGCTGAGACAATTATGAAATCAACATATCCCGTCTTCGAAAGCTCCACAATTTCTTGCTCATCTGTCTTTGTTTTTAATTCCTTATAATATCCAATGTTGCTTTCAACCTTTTCCTTTTCAATTTTTTCTAATAACCTTTCTTTATTCTCAAAAACCTTATATTGTGGAGTTAAATCCAAATTTTTAGAATAGATCTTAACACGTTCTACTTTCTCAAACTCAGGATAAGTGTCCTTCGATACCATAAAACTGAGAATGTCTTTATTAAAAGCCTCTTGTACTAATTCCTTAAAATCACTGGATTTTTCCTCAAAATTTAAAATTATTCTTTTCAATGTACGTCAAACTCTATAGTGTTACTATTGAAAAAGTATATTTATTATAAGAATGGTAACTATAATACTCTTTTCAAGAATAATGAAGATAAAAAAAAATTAATTTATTTTAATATTATTTTACGTTTTGTATATGCTATGATTCCAATTACACCGATTAGGACGAATAACAGATAATGATATCCGTAGGGAATTGCGGGCTCTTCTTTTTTCTTGCCATTATCATCATCGTCATCACCATCAGAAGGAGGAGGGGTTACAATTGGCTTAGTAAATTTAGTATACATAATCTCTTTATCTGAGCCCCAAACTCCTTTCGTATAGTCTCTCCAGACTACATGAACATTAAATTTTTGATCTATAACAATATCAGGAGCTTTGCTAAAATCATTATTCCAATAGGATCCTTTATACCCATCAGATATGACTGTAGCATTAGACCACCCATTTTCAGGATTATATTGATTATACATGATTTCACTATCATCCCAACTTTGTTTCCAAATTCCATTTGTCCTATCTTCCCAAACCACATGAATATTATTATTTATATCTGTAAATATTCTAGGAGTCCTACTGGTATTACTATTCCAATAAAATCCCTCAAATCCATCAGAAATTACTGTAGTATTAGACCAGCTTGAGACTGTTGTATAATTGACATACATAATTTCTGAATCATCTGCGTTTGCTTTCCAAGGTCCTGCTGTATCATCTCGCCACACTACATGAATGGTATCTTGATTATCTATTGCAATATCAGGCTCCCAACTTTGGTCATCGTTCCAATAAAATCCCTCATATCCATCAGATATGACTGTAACATTAGTCCAACCTACGTAGGGAATGTATTTTACATACATTATTTCCCAATCATTGGATCCCTGTTTCCATATTCCATTTGAACGATCCATCCACACTACATGTAAATTACCTTTACTATCCACAGCAATTTTGGCAAGATCACACTCGCCATCATTCCAATAAAATCCCTCAAATCCATCAGATATGACTGTAGCATTAACCCATCCAACTTCTGCAATATGGTTCACATACATTACTTCATAATCACTACCACTACCCCATTCACCAACAGTTGCATCTGTCCAAACGACATGAACATTGTCTTGATTATCTGTAGTAATATCAGAATTAAAGCTAAAATCATCATTCCAATAATATCCTTTATATCCATCAGATATAACCGTAGCATTTGACCAACCATCATCAGAAGTATAATTTGCATACATTATTTCCCAATCATTGGATCCCTGCTTCCAAATTCCATCTGTCTGATCACTCCAGACTACATGAATATTATCCTGACTATCTATAGCAATCGATGGTTCGCCACTATTACCATTGTTCCAATTCGTCCAATCATCAGATATGACAATAGCATTAGACCAACCATTCGCAGAAGTATAATTAGCGTACATTACTTCAGTATCTGAGCCCCAAGCACCATCAGTTTTGTCCTCCCAGACTACATGAAGATTTCCCTTACTATCTATCGCAATCTTAGGATCATTGCTCTCATCATTATTCCACTTCGTCCAATCATCAGAAATTACTGTTACATTATTCCAACTCGAGGTTTTTAATGTTCTATCAATGGAATCATCATATTTCGCCGAATTTTGAATTGAAAGCTCTGAAGTAGGTAAGATTATGATGGAAATACTAGAAATAAATAATAGACAAATTAAAGACAAAAGACTAAAAGTGTTTCTTTTCATACTTGAATTTCACCTTATAATTAAATACACTAAATTGAAATAATCTAAGTTTATAATTAGATTAATTAAGAAAGAATAGTATGGATGTAATATTTATACTTTTTAGTTGAAATAGACAAATCTGTAAGAGATATATTAAAACAAATTTGAAGGCAAATCAATCCTTATTATATAGATCGATCTTAATCTGTGCTTAACCTTAAAATACTATTTGCCAAAATTGAAATTTGTCAATAAATATTTTAATTTTTGCTTTATATATTTTAATATGGACGATATCAAAGATTGGCTTATCAAACGCATTCCTTTTTATAGCACTCTCGGGTTTAGACTCATTGAGATAAAAGATGGACATGCCCATTTTGAAATAGATATTAGAGAAGAGCTCACTCAAAACGGAATGATTCACGGGGGGTTCTTGCGTCTATGATCGATTCTACCTGTGCATGTGCGGCATTTTCTCTTTCCTATCCTAAGGGATGGGTTACCACAATAGATCTACAGGTATCTTACCTTAAACCCATATCAAAAGGCACTGTGACCGCAAAAGCAGAATGTCTAAGAAGCGGGAAGAAAATTTCTTTTTGTGAATCGAAGATTTACAATGAGAAAGGAGAGTTAATCTGTTTCGGAACTTCTCAACTGCTTCGAGTGGGGCCTATTACAAAATAAAGTTATAATTCATTACTATGAATTGATGCCATTTAATCTAATCTTCTTATGATTATTGGGAAAATTTAATAATATAAAATTTGGACTACATAAATTTTTAAATATTAAAAAAGCTTATTTTAGTAGGTTAAATTAATAATAAAACAAAATAAATTTTATAATTATTCAGTTTATATTTAATATAAAAGAAGAGTTTTAAAAATTTAAATACCAAAAAGTAGAGGAGAATAAAGCCATGGCAAAAATAGGTAAGAAGCTTTTCCCAAGGAAAGCCCAAGAGCAGGATAAATTAGTCACTCAAGTGAAGAGATATACTCGTCAATTAGGTATTCGTTCTAAAAATTATCAAAAAAGATCCGAAGTAACTAGAAAAAACGCCAAGATTGCTTTACAAAGAGGGGAAAGAGAACGTGCTAAAAGCTATTTAGTTCAATATAAACAATATCAAATGAAAGTTGATAGAACTAATAATATTCGAGCAAAATTTGATAGACAAATAGAAGCGCTGGAAGAAGGAGCCGCAATTGCACAATCTGGGAATTTTATGGCAAAAATGCGAGATGAGTTAAAAACAATTGCGACTAAAGCGTCACCTGAGGCAATTGCCGAAATTTCAGAAGATTCTGAGATGTATGTTTCTGAAATTGAAGAGGCTGGAGATATTCTCGCTGGTGATTTAGAGATTGATCTTGGAATAGATGTTTCAGATATGCTTGACCAGCTCGAAACTGAAATGCTCTTAGATGCAAGTGGGTCAATGCCACTTGTACCTGAGGGGGATTTTCCAGAGTATATTTCAGATTTAGAACTCGAATCTGAAGAGGAAGAAATTAAATCAAAAGCAAAGCTTCAAGATGAAATAGAGAAATTAAAAAAGGAATTAAGTGAATAACTTTTTTCGAAAATTACTTCTTTTTATAACCAAAAATTTCTTCTTAAAAGATATTTTATTTAAGTTCTTTTGTAGCTAAGACCATATTTTTTAATTTTCGAATGGCTATTTGATAAGCAAATTCTTCACTTTCAAAAGTTTTTTTCAGTGCTCCAAGCCCACAATCGCTTTTTATGACTAAATTCTCTTTTCCATAAAGTTCAATTCCTTTTACGATGTAATTCTTCAAGAAGTCGATTTTTTCTACGTAGTCATCTATGCCAGCATCTTTTTTAGGAGCTATATTTGTTTGAACAGTACCCATTGCTAAATACTTATCATTCTCTTCCAGATGTTTCTTCTCAAATACCTTAAAATTTACCTCACTCGTGCGAAATTCGTGGTCCATGATTTTTACATCGGTTTGTAAAAGAATATCACGTAAATACGGGCTTATTCTACCACAAACATGAATAGATGGCATACCTTTTATGCCTGATAAAGCCTTATTTAAAGTTTCAATAATAAACTCCTCCGTATGGAAGAATATCTTTCTCCCAACTAACAAACCTAATATAGGCTCATCCATGGAAATGATATTAATTCCCATATCGTTGTAAGCTCTGCCAATTTCTTTCATAATTTCAGCAAATTTATCAACAATCCAACCTATCATAATTGCACGATGTTCATTAAATATTTTCAGTTCAATTCCCTTGGAAAGCTCTTCACGTAATAAAACCTCACTTGCCAAGGTAAAAGGCCCAGTCAAACATGCTTTAGTACCTTTAATGCGCTCCTTAAGATCGGGGTGTTCATTCAAAAAATTCACCATAAATTCTCCATATTCTAAAGCAACTGGCTTATCAGGAATTTTAAAGTCATCTTCTAAATAAAACACTTCAGGTTCAGTCTCTTCTAATGGTTCAATTACTTTAGACAGCGGAGAAAGAAATTGGGGATTCATTGGTACTAATTGGGGGTAGCATGGGAAATCTATGCCAATTTCAATCAAGTCCTTAAATGTTCTATTCATATTTTCCTCTGTATTACTAAGGGGAAGCGAACCAACACATGTAGTAAAAAGCCCTTCTTTTTCCATAACTTAAAGTAATATTGTTGGAATTATAAAGATTATTGAAAAATTGAAAAGACTGAATGAAATTAATTAGAAAGTATATTTTTTTTTACTGTAATTGCGTTTTCGAAACAAATCATCATCGAGTTTATCTTGTAATGTTTCAATTTTTTTTTCGATTGAGTAAATATCTTTCTGTAATTTTTTAAAGGTCCGAAAATAGTCGACCTCAGAAATAACTCCACTTTCAAATTTGGTCTCGAGTTCTTTTAGAGTTTTCTTAAGACTGTATTGTTCTCGTTTTAATTCAATCATTCGTGTCTGTTCTTCCTTAATGTCTTCATTGAAGTCTTTTCTCATATTATTTGGATTCTGTAATGAAGGATCATTGGGATCAAAGAATTCAGATAAATGGTTTTTTTGAAAATCTTGAAAGGAATAATTGTTATAAGAACTGCGATTTTCATTGTTATAAGCTTGATCTGAAGTAGTTCGAGCACCAAACTGGTTGATTGAATCATTTTTCGCTTGACTCATATAAGGTGGTATATCTTGGTCAAATTTATGCATTTTCTCTAATCTTTTCATAAGAATATTTCTTTCATCAAAGTCAGATCCATTATCATAAGAGTAGGCTCTTTGATACTGTTGGTGATGATTCAAATTACACTCATCATGAGGATGATAATTTTGGAATCTATGGGGTTGAGAATTATTTTGAGCATAAAATCTACTTTGTTCATGGTCATAGGGCACTGATGATCTCATATGGCTATAGTAATAATCTTCTGGAGTTTGAAACTGCGAAGAAGGAGATCTCGGCTTTCGAGGCCAAACTGGTGGAAGATTTCGATTATGATAAAAAGGATATGGAGAATTATAATATTGTGAATTGAATTGATTATCATTGTTTTGTTCAAGCTCGTTTTTTTGCTTCAAGTTTAATTTTTTATTATATTTAATCTTCAAACTAAAGAAAGAATTTATACCTTCTTCTATATATCTCATTAAATCGTTTAAGTCGATGTCAATTTCGTGAAGATTAGTAGCTATCTCATAATTGTATAAATCATTTTCTTGAAATGATCTAGCTAAAATGATATAATCAATTACCTTAGTAATGATATTCGACGGAAGTGAAAATTCATATTTACCGTAATCGAATTGAACAAATAATTTTTTGAACAGTTTACCTTTATCAGCAATGTTTATTAAGTCATTTATAGGAGCTTTGAAAATTAATTCCTGTTTTTTTTTCATCATCCCATATTCATGGACAAAAGATAAATCAAAGTTCGTAATAAACAGAAGTCCCTTATTTTTTTTTATGAATTTATTCTGAGTATTCATTCCATTCATGAGCGTTGTCTTCACAGCATACACTGGTTTTTCATCTTCTGCTAAATTAAGAAATCGTTTATAGGGCAAAAATAACTTTTTTATTTTTTCTATAAATTTGAGATTTTTTTGAAACCCATCCAGTTTTTCATAGACTTCCTTAATATTATCTTTAACGAATTTTTTTATGGAATCATGACTACTGCATACATTATCTAGTATGTTTTCTATTATTCGTATATTTGAATTAGGTTGATTATATATTTCAAAAAAAAATTCCTTATTTAGTGCTAAATGGCGAAATTGAGTATTTATTTTTTCTAACAATGTATCTTTTATGTGAATAATTTGTTTAAAAAGAATTAATAATTCAGATTCCATTTTTGGATAATGAAAGCATTTTATTGGAGGACTTCTTGCGACTTTAATTTTATGTCTTAAGATATATAATTCATTGATTATATCACGTAGAGGTTGAATAAAGGAACGAGTTTCTTTAATTATATCTAAGAATTTCTGTTCTAATTCCTCTTTTTTTTCATATATATTTAAAATTTTATGAGAATGACATTTTGGACAGGATTTTAAATGTTGAGTCACTTTATTTATATTCTCAGATCCACAATCTTTACAAACTTTCTTTCCATTTGAGTCAAAATGTTCGATATTCTTGGAATTACATTCTTGGCATATGAAATAATCGACTCTTTCATCATGTAAACAATCAGAACAGCAACTAACGCCACATTCTTCGCAGTAATATGCTAGTTTAACATGTTTTTGACAAAAACGGCATAATTGTAAGTCTTTTCCTGACATTTTCAACCTTAATTTTATAATAATTAGAAGAATTAAATTTAATTTAACAAGAATACTAGAAG
>JAHQWS010000011.1 GCA_029856295.1 Promethearchaeia archaeon | reverse complement strand
CAGTGATATCAAGCTTCGTTCTTTGACACTTTTCACATGGCTCATCTGTTACCTTTTTAAAAGTATAATCCCCTGGTTTAAAAGGGCGCTCATACTTGGCTTGACAACTTTCACACTTTATTATCGTAAATTTCCGCTCAAATTCCCTATCTTTTCTATAATATTTTTCAGAAATTGAGGGAATTGGAGGAAATTGAGGGTCATCTGACAATTTTTATTTTACTCCTTCAGTCTTTTTATTTTAATCTAATTAACTAATATATTAATATTAGAACTAACCCAAATATATTTTTGGCTTTTAAGTCATTTTTAAACAGAATAAAACAGAAGCCTAAAAAATAAAATATTTTTTTAAGCTTTTTTATGTATTATTATTGAGTGGTTAAATTAAAGCTCAGGAGGTTCCTTTTCATACCAATTGGGGTCAATCTCAAATCTTTTCTTATCCATAAGTTCACACATCATAATTAAAACTATAAAAGAATAAGCTTATTAAATATTTAAAGTATATGTCCCTAAATAATATCATATTGTTAAAGAATTTATAGATAAATTAAGGTGTGTAAAAATAGAAAAACAAACTAAAATCCTTTTAAAGGGTTTAAAATTTCCAGAAAGCCCTAGATGGTATGATAATAAACTCTGGTTTTCTGATATGTGGGGAGGTAAAGTAATGACTGTTGATCTTGAAGGAAATGCTGAAATTATTGTTGAATTGCAGAATTATCCCTCCGGTTTAGGGTGGGATCCCCAAGGAAGGTTGTTAATTGTGTCAATGCAAGATAGACGCTTACTTCGACTTGATCCTGATGGATTGACAGAAGTTGCCGATATAAGTAATTTAGCAACATACCATTGTAATGATATGGTTGTAGATGAACATGGTAATGCATATATAGGAAACTTCGGATTTGATTTTAGCACAAATGCTCCATTTAAACCGGCAGAGATCATACTCGTAGCACTCGATGGTCAAGCACGTATCGTCGCCGATAAAATGGCTTTCCCAAACGGGACCGTTATTACGCCAAATGGTAGCACACTTATAGTAGGAGAAACTTGGGGTGCATGTCTTACTGCTTTTAACATTGAAAAAGATGGTTCTCTCACTAATCGCCGTATATGGGTTTGATTAAGGGGAGGCGCTGTTCCCGACGGGATGTGTTTGGATTCTGAGGGAGGGATATGGGTAGCATCTCCTACTACTTCTGAAGTTCTTAGAGTATTAGAGGGAAGTGAAGTTTCTGATCGGATTAAAATCCAAGATGAGAATTCTGCTTATGCTTGTATGTTAGGTGGTCCAAGTCGGAAAAAGTTATTCATATGTACTTCAAATAATTCAAGAACAAATGGCCGTATATAAATTATTGAAGTGGATTTCCCGGGCGCCGGTTTACCATGAAACCTTAACTATAATTTTTTAATGTTAACACTAAAAAGATTTTTTTAGATTATATTAAAAAATAAGAGCATTACGAAATATATTCATTGGTATCTGAATCTGAATCTTTGTTCTCTTTTTTTTTAGGAGATTCTTCTCCCTTTATCTTTTCTTTGTTTTGTTCTTCTCCTGTTGAGGCTGCTTCTGATTCAGTTTCAATTTCTATTTCTGCTTCGGGTTCGGGTTCAGGCTCAGGAGGTTTTGGTTTTTTAGAAATAACTATTTTTGCATATCGAAGCACATCTTTATCAAACTTCCAACCTTCTTGGATAATATCTAAAATACGATTTTCCTCTACATCCTCTTTTTCTATCGAAGTTAAAGCTTCATGCTGACTATAATCAAAAGAGTCATTGATTTTAGTTTGCATTGGTTCTGCTCCCATAAATTTTAAAATGCCCATAAATTGATTATAAAATTGCTTAATCTGGTCATCCTCAGAGGCATTTTCAATCGCTTTTTTAAATGAATCATAAAGAGGTAAGACCTTTTTTAACGCCGAAGCGGTGTATTGAGATTTTAAATATTGTCGGTTTTTATCCCAACGTTTTTGCGCATTCTCAAATTCAGCCTGCAGACGCATGAACTTGTCTTTCCATTCATTCAACTCTTTAATTTGTACGTCTTTTTCTTTAACACGTTCTTCTAATTCTTTCATTTGTTTAATTACTTCTTCCTTTGAGAAATATTCTAAAGTTAATCCGGCACCCTCTTTCTCTTCAAGGAGTTCTACTTTTTGTTGCGTCATTTCTTGTTCTATATCAATTTCCGCTTGATTTTGATTTGCTTCCTCTGAGTCATTCGAATCTTTTTGAGGGGTTTCTTCAGTTTTTTCCGTGTTTTCTTGTTTCTTCTCTTTTTTTTTAGTCATAAGCAAAACCATTTATATTTCATAAAAATGTACAATAAAAACTTAATTCTATAATATTAACATAATCTTAAAAAAAATAAAATTTATGATTTATATAGATCTCTAAATCATAAATTCGAAAAAAATTTAATGGTTATTGAATATTAATAATCTTAAGAGAAATAACTCGATATTAAAATAATCAATTTATTATGAATCATTAATTCCTAGAAAAAAGTGAAATTATAAGTATGAGTGAAGAGAACAAACCAAAGAAGAAGGAAAAGATAATTGGAATTGATTTAGGTACTTCAAATAGTGCATGTGCGGTTATGAGTGCCACAGGTAAACCTGAAATCATCCCCGCAGCTGAGGGAAGAACTCTTGGAGGAAAAGCTTTTCCATCTTACGTAGCATTTGACGAAAATGGTCGGAAAATTGTAGGTGAGCCTGCACGAAGACAAGCCGTTTCTAACCCAGATGGTACTGTAACAGCAATTAAAAGAAAGATGGGATTATCGTATAAGGCAAAGGTAAAAGTCGGTACTGAGATGAAAGAATTTAGTCCGGAAGAGATTTCTGCCATGATCCTGAAAAAAATAAAAAACGACGCTTCTTCATACCTCGGAGAAGAGGTTAAAAAGGCTGTAATTACCGTTCCAGCGTATTTTAATGATTCACAAAGAACCGCAACTAAAGATGCTGGCGAAATTGCAGGGTTGGAAGTCGTACGAATGATAAATGAGCCTACTGCAGCATGTTTGGCCTATGGCTTAGATAAGCAAGCGAAGGACAAGCTTATGAAGATTTGCGTGTTGGACCTCGGTGGCGGGACCTTTGATATCAGTATCATCGAGTATGGTGAAGGCGTAGTTGAAGTTATGTCAACTGCTGGTGATACACAATTAGGTGGCACAGATATGGATAATGTGATAATCAATTGGGTTACTGCTGAATTTGAAAAGAAAGAAGGCATTAATTTAAAAGACGATTCAAAAGCAATGATTCGCATTAAGGATGGGGCTGAAAAAGCAAAAATTGAATTATCTACAACCTTATCAACCACTATAAATCTTCCATATCTCAGCCAAAAAGAAGGAAACCCGGTTCATTTGGAAATGGAACTAACAAGAGCAAAATTAGAGCAATTAATAGAGCCAACTTTAAGGCGATTAGACCCAATTATGCAACGAGCTATGTCCGATGCGAAATTACCTATAAAAGACATCGATAAAATACTCCTAGTCGGCGGTCCAACCCGAATGCCTTCAGTTCAAGAGCGTTTCAGGAAGTTTTTTGGAAAAGAACCGGAACATTCAGTAGATCCAATGGAATGCGTTGCTTTGGGTGCGGCGATACAAGGAGGTGTTATTGCTGGAGAAGTTGAGGATTTATTATTATTGGATGTTACACCACTCACTCTTGGTGTTGAGACTTTAGGAGGGGTATCTACCCCATTAATAGAGCGAAACTCGACTATTCCTACTGAGAAAGCACAAGTTTTTAGTACTGCAGCTGATAATCAGCCTGCAGTGACTATTAATGTATTACAAGGAGAGAGAGCAATGGCAGCTGATAATATTTCTCTTGGAATGTTTCATTTAACTGGCATACCCCCTGCTCCTAGAAATGTACCCCAAATTGAAGTTAAGTTTTCAATTGACGCAGATGGAATTGTCCATGTAACTGCAAAAGATTTAGGTACTGGTAAAGAGACTGGTATCACAGTCACAGGAGCAAAAGGGCTAAAAGAAGAAGAAATTCAAGAAAAAATCAGAAATGCTGAGCAATTCGAGGAAGAGGATAAAAAAACAAGAGAAAAAGTCGAAGCTAAGAATAATGCAGAATCGATGATATATCAAACTCGAAAATTGATGGAAGATAATAAAGATAAAATTCAAGACAGTGAAAGACAAGAAATAGAAAATGCTATTTCCGCACTTGAAGAGGATGTTAAAAGTGATGATGTCAACAGAATTAAGTTAGGAATTGAAAATCTTCAAAAATCTATGTATTCCTTTTCACAGAGAATTTATCAAACTCAAGCTCAAGACCAAGCATATCAACAAGCTGCTGAACAAGCCCAGAGAGCTGCCGGTGGCATGGGTGATATGGGTGGAGTACCTCCAGGAGGCATGGGTGATATGGGTGGAGTACCTCCAGGAGGCATGGGAGATGTAGGTGGAGCTGGGGGAGCTTCTTATAAATCAGAAGAAAAGAAAAAAGATGATAAGAAAAAAGTAGTGGATGTTGACTGGAGTGATGATGAGGAAGATGAGGATTAAATTCCAATAAATTTATTTTATTTTTTATATTTTTTTTTAAACTAATTGTTAGAATTGTACCCTAATACCTAAAAAATTAAATTCCATAATATATTTTTATAAATAGACCTAAAGAGCATTTTAATTAAAACGAGAAATTAACATGAGTAACAGAAAGAATAAACGAGATTATTATGATGTACTTGGTGTAAGCAAAGATGCCACAGAAAATGACATTAAATTAGCATACCGTCGTCTTGCAAGAAAGTTTCATCCAGACATGAATAAAACAGATCCCAACGCAAAAGAAAAATTTATTGAAGTTCAAGAAGCTTATGAGGTCTTAAATGATCCTGATAAGAGAAGAAATTATGATCGGTTTGGTTTCAGTGGAGTGGACGTAAACATGAGTGATATTTTTAGCGGAGGAATCCCTGGTATTGATGAATTATTTCGATCCATCTTCGGAGGAGGCGGATCTAGTGGATTTGGAGATATTTTCGATAGCTTTGGTGGCTTTGGAAGTAGAAGTAGAAGTAGAACACGAGCACCACGTAGACAAGTCGGACAAGATATTGAGGCGCATATCGAAATAGATTTCGAAGAAGCAATGTTCGGGGTTAAAAAAGACATAGAATTAGAACGGTATACTCCTTGTGATCATTGTGAGGGAACGGGTGCTGAGGATCCTTCCGCTGTTACTTCTTGTCCAAAATGCCAAGGCACTGGAAAAATGAGGACGATGTCGCGATCTGGATTTGGTACAATTATCCGAGAATCTGAATGTTATAATTGTAATGGTACAGGACAAATTATAAAAAAGAAATGTAAAGTATGCGGGGGAAAAAAAATGGTCCCTGAAACTAAAAAGATACATGTTAAAATTCCTTCGGGTGTCGAGGATGGAGTACATTTAAAGGTTCAGGGTGCTGGACATATCCCTTCAAAGCAAGCAATCCCTGGGGATCTATATATTGGTATACGCGTTCATCCTAATGAGCATTTTATAAGACGGGGCAATGATTTATATACAAGAGCAGATGTAGACATAGTATCAGCCATTTTGGGAGATAAGATAAAGGTTCCAACATTAGACTATAAAAATAACATAATCACTGAAAAAGAACTGGAAATCCCTCCTGGGACTCAGCATGGAACAGAATTTCGAATTAAGAATCGTGGAGCCACCTATTTACGTGGGAAAGGCAAAGGAGACCAGTATATTGTGGTTGCTGTAGAGATACCAAAGGAAATCTCAAAAGAACAAAGAGAATTATTATTCAAGTATAAAGAATTAAGTAAAAAATCTTAATGAAGCGAAACCTCCTACTTCTTTTCAAAAAATTAACAGAATGTGAAAATCTTTATTTGAACTATTTTATAAATCTAATCAATCAATGTGCTGATTGACTTGGGGATTTCTATAATATTATTCCCCTTTAAATCCAATTTCTTAAGCGAGCTTGGCAGTTCGAGGTTCTCTGGAATCTCGGATATGCAGCAATGTGATAAATTGAGATATTCCAGATTTGTTAATTTATTTATTGATTTGGGAATTTCTTTAATTCTATTAGCCATTAAATCTAACACGCGAAGTGAGGTGAGAAACTTTATTTCATCGGGTATTTGGGATGCTGAGCCAAAAGCTAATCTTAGATCCTCGAGAAATTTTAGCTTACAGATTTGTTTAGGAATTACTCCCTTAACACCTAGATCATCAATATAAATACCAATTACATGCCCATTTTCATTTAAACTGTAAAAATGTAAGCACTCCATGTCAGTTAAGTCTATTTCGATTTCAATTTTTTCCAATGGAGTTCCTTTAAAGATTTCCAGTAAGCCAAGAACAGGAGCTTCAGATGAAATAACTCCTTCTTTTTCATAACGGTCAGAATAATGTTGTTTGGCAAAATTGTATATAATATCCAAATCGTTCTCCAAATTTTTTCCATATAAAATGAGCTCCTTAAGATTAGAAAGAGATTTAAACGAACTTGGCAAAGACTCCAACTTATTCCCACATAAATTCAAATATTTCAACTCTGACAGTAGACCAATAGATTCAGGAAGCTCCCCTAACTCAAAGAAAGGAAAACTCAAAGCAATAATATGTCCATTCTTAACGGCATAAATTAAAGAGCTCTCAGGATTTTTAACCCAACTAATAGACTGTCCTTTTCCTTCGCTTAAATACCAAAATACCATTTCCGCCCAATGTAGTCGAGGAGCGTTTTTATTCAGCAAAAATAATAAATCCAAGAAAAATTGGGCTTCTTCTAGACATACGTCGTGGGTTCGAGCGACTCGTTTAAGCAAAAGTTGCATAATATCATCATATTTATCTGTTAAGCCAAATTCCTTATTTATAGTTATGGTAAGTATTTCCACTAGTACAGGCATTGAGTTTTCATGATTAGTGAGCCATTTTATTACCCCCCAAGACTTTTCAGGATATTTTTTCACCATTAGCCTTAAAGCAGGGATTTTCACAAGTGAACTTCTGTCTTTTTGTAGACATCGTTCTAAAATCTCGAAGATTTGACCTTGTTTATATTTAAAATCAGCCAATCTGTTCACACATTCTAAGCGTACATGCTCTTCATAGCTCCTATCAATTAATGCGGATAATTGTGTTAAAGTTAACTTTTTGCTTAAGGTCATTATGATAATAAAATTGTTTTAGTATATTTAAATTAATGGTGTAAATCATTATGTTGTGGTTGCTGTAAATATAAATAAAGATATTTCTCTCGAACAGAAAGAATTATTATTCAAGTATAAAGAATTAAATAAAACCTAATTTTTTATGTAAAGTATTAGCATATATTATAGCCTTATATCTTACAATTATATTATCGTATAATATCATTATTATAGATCTAATACTATATATCGAAATCTTATTCAAGGACGAATTTTTCAGCGTGTTATTGAAAAAATATTTTGATGATATACACTTTAAAATTATTCTAAAATCAAAATTTCACATATAGTGTTTTCGTAACTATTAAAAATTATTATGAAATTTTCATAAACTGTTCTAAAATTAAAAATTCAATTTGGATAGTACTATCAAATTGTAATATATGAATTTTAGATTCAAAAGACGCAAAGATTTTATTAAAATATAATCGTAGTAGATCTAAAAGTAAAATTCGACAAATCAAAAAAATCAGATACTGTATATGAAAAGTTTTTTTTGAAATTAAAGTAGAGAATTTAATATAAATTTAAATATTTAAAATTAGATAATACTATTTAGTAATGAAAATAGCTTGATATTTCATGCCGAAATCAAAGAGAGAAAAATCTGCAATGGCAGTGGAAAAAGAGATTCTTGAATATCTAAAGTTAAAAAGAGAACCTGTTAAATTTTATAATCTCTATAAGGACTTGAATCTTACATCAGGTGGAGCACAAACAGCAATTAGGCGAATGCACAAAAAAGGAAAAGTTTTTATGAAGAAAAGAGTTAAGAGATTCGAGAATTTTGTCTGGTATAAAGATTTTGATATTGAATCTCCTATAATCGATTTAAAAGATCAGAATGAAATCATTTTCCCTGTACGACTAAGCCGTATAATTGGTTTAATTTTACAAGAAATCCCAGAATTAACATTAGAATATGAAAATTTAACTGAATTGTTTAAAGAGGCAATTATATATTTTTTTCATAATAAAATCTCAGAGGAACTAAGAAGAGAAGCGGTTTTTCAAGCTATTAAGAAAGGAAAAATATCTGAAAATTTAGTAAATCAAATTTTATAAGCTTGAGTGAATCAATATGTCTAAAAAAGAAAAAATAAATAAAGATGATCTCGAATTTTTAAAGGAATTACTTGGAGAACATAAAAAGGAAGAAATAAAAGGTCCAGATTTTAGAGAATTTAAAGATTTAAAGAAAAAGATTTCTGAAAGTTCTATAGAAGATGGTTTGATTCAATTTGATAAGGAAACTGAGATCAGAAACCGTATAGGAGCTATGAAATCAGAATCAGAGAAAACTGAATTAGGTTATTCGCAAGGGCTTAATGATATAGAAAAACAAAAACGATCAACCAAGAGAGTAAAGATTAAAAAGAAACAATTGTTTTTAGAAATTGCTGAAGCATTACCCTTAATAAAACAAAATAATGTATTACTGAATAAACTAATTCAGGCTTTAACTGAAGAACCAATTAAAGTTAAAATTTTGAAATGAACAAATTTAAAGGTTTATTACAAAGATTTTAAAAAATACAACGATATAAGATATAAGGCCAATACGTGAGATATAGATGTTATATCATATACAAAATTTTCAATTCCTTCATCTCTAAAATCGTAATAAAATTTTTTAAGAGAGGATTAAATAGTAAAATTCCTTACAAAATGTGTATAATATGAAGCCAAAAATTCTTATTACTGGTCCTCCGAGATGTGGGAAATCAACGTTGATATTGAAACTTATTGAACATTTTTCACAGAAAAACGTTAAAATTTATGGATTTTTGACACCTGAAATTAGAAAAGATAATAAAAGAGAGGGCTTTTATGTCGAGGACATCTATTCTAAGAAGAGATTTCCCCTTGCGAGAGTAGGAAATTTTAATACAAATTTTAAGTTGGGAAAATATTCTGTTTTTGTCCAGGATTTTGATAATTATATAACTGAACTTTTGGAATCTATAGAAAAAATTCCCGGTTCAATATACTGTATTGATGAAATTGGCAAAATGGAGCTTTTTTCTAAAAAATTTCAAGAATTTATTAAAAAATTGTTTGAATCAGACATCATCATTATCGCAACCATAGGTATGAAAATAAAACATCCTATCAAGGATTATATCTTAAGTATATCGAATTCGGTTCTTTTGAGTTTAAATATCAAAAATCAAGAAGAAATTTTTAATAAAATAGTTTCAGCTGTTAAATAAGTTAAATTCATTTCCTTTTGCAAAATTTTTTAATCTCGACCAACGTTATTTTATTAGATAAATTTTAGAGAATGCCTTTAAAAAGGGATATCTAAAGTTATAAAAAAAAGAGTAAGATAATAACGTATGAAGTTTAAATGCGACAAGTGCGGTCATGAATTCGAGTCAGATGATTTCCCAGACGAAGAACAACCTTGTCCAGGCTGCGGCGATATTGATTGTACTTTTAGTATAGTAGAATAAAAGATATTTCCTTTTTTCTTATTTTAGTGCTTTTTAGTTCTCCCTAAAAAATAATAGGTGGAATGTAAAATCTTTTATGTTCTATTTCACTTCACTTAAATCAATTCCCTTTGTTTCCTTCAAATATAAATAGGTAAGCGGTAATATTAATAAATGCGGCAGACTTATCACGATGAATGTAAAAGCTAATCCGTAGAAGTAAATAAGAGCACTACTAATGAACAAGCCACTTGTTGTACCTATAGCTGCGATTAAAGATCTTAACCCACTCCCCGTCCCTCTGGCATCGGTTGGGGTAATCTCCACTGTAATAAGCCTCGCAACAATCCTTATACCCTGGAGGGTAATATATGCGAGTCCGGCTCCAACGCCAACAATAATAATAAGGAGCATTCCAGAAAAATTAATCCCAAACACGACGATGATTATTGAAATAGGAGATAATACCCCGTATATATAGAGTAATGGTTTTCTTCCCCACTTGTCAGCAGCTATTCCTGTAATAAGATATCCCAGAATAACCGATATTGCCACAAAATAAATAACTATATTAATATCAGATTCGCTCATATTTTTACTGCTTGACCAATAGACTTCAATTAATCTAAAGAATACATAATTCAATCCGGTAATTAAGCTTATTATTAAGATTACTATAAGTTCCTTGCGTCGAGTAGATTTAAAGAGGATTCTCATATTGTCACTGAATTTCGGCATTTCCTCTCCTGAAGCCCTTTTTTCCTTCATTTCATCAAATTTCTGAGTCTCTTTAAATGTGAATAATATGAGCAGACTTAATGGGATGCCCAGAAATATCGCAAAGTAGGTCATTCCTCTCCAATTAGTGGCAGTTTCAGTTATGAATATCGAACGAAAAATAGGAAGCAATAAAGCGCCTCCTATACCGCCCATAAGAACAAATGCATTCCACTGACCGCGCTTTTCGGGAGGGCATTCTTCGCTGATATAGATGGTCCAAATATCGGAGCTGAAAAAGATATAGAGCATGAACAAATATATCGTGTATTGTATTATATTTGTCGCAGTTGCTAAAAGTAGTGAGGAGATGCCCATTCCAAATACAGTGATGGCTAAAATTATTTTTCTCCCATTACGATCTGCTAAGTATTGATTTAATAATACAAAATAGGTGCCTATTGAAGCGATAGCAATACAAAACGCGAAAGTCGAATTGGCAACATTTTCAGGAGTGTCTGATAAAAATTCTGCGATCACCTTTGATGGTATGACTGTTGGGTAAAGGGTGCAATATGTATCTAATATTTCCACGAACATTAATACTATTA
>JAHQWS010000010.1 GCA_029856295.1 Promethearchaeia archaeon | reverse complement strand
CTGCCATGGTGTTTTTGGTACAGCTTTTGCTCTTAGACATGCTTTAGGGGTTAAATCGGAGAATTTTACCTACTTATGCGCAGGGATTAACCATATGGCCTGGTTTCTTGAATTATTATACAGAGAAAATAAGTCCTTACCTTGGAAAAATGCCTATCCACTTTTAAATAAAAAATTGGAAGAAAATCCTACGTTCGAAGAAATGGAAAGACTAAGGGTGGATATGATGAGGGCTACGGGCTATTTTATGACCGAGTCTTCCGGGCACTTAAGTGAATATCTTCCCTACTATAGGAAGCGGGATGACTTATTAGAAAAATACAGAGGTACTATGATATTTGCTAATTTGGAACATAACTTTAATTATCTGATGAGTAAAAAAAATTCTGAAAGTGTCGACAAGAGAATTGCACGAAAATTGAAACGAAAAAAACTTAAACTTAAAAAAACACATTCCGGGGAATACGCATCGTATATTATAAACGCTATTGAAACCAATAAACCCTTTATATTCAATGGGAATGTAATAAATAAACAGGGAGGGTTAATTACAAACCTTCCAAAAGAATGTTCCGTAGAAGTACCGGTCGCAGCCGATAGTCAGGGATTGCATCCTCAAGGTGGAATCGAGCTCCCAACAATATGTCAAGCTTTATGCATTTCAAATATTATGGTACAGAAAGCTGCTGTCGAGGGAGCTCTTACCTTAGACCGAGAAAAGATTTATCATGCCGTGCTTCTCGATCCTAATACTGCCAGTGTATGTTCCCCGATGGAGATTCGAAACATGGTTGATGAGATGTTCAAAGCTGAAGCTAAATGGCTCCCTCAATTTTAAATTTCCTTTTTTAACAAGGAATAAATTAGTAAAAAAAAAAGAAAAGAGGTTTGAATTTTTCAATCATACAGATTAGTTCTACTTTACTAAAGTAGCGGCATTTTTTAAACGTTTTTCAGCATTACTTACTATAGAATTAATTATATCAGGTACACTTTCAATGCTTTTCATAATTCCAATACTTTGCCCTAAAAGAACAGCTCCGTCTGTGATGTTTCCTTCATATGACAACTCATATTTTTTTCCTGCTTCTATCATTTCTTCAATGGATACTCCTTGTTCTTCGGCCATTTTTTCTTCTTTAGAAGTAACTAGATCGTGATGTAAGGAATATTCGTTTTTCCAAAGTCTTATCGGACCTAAGGCTCCAGTTACTAATACGGTATCTTGAGCAGTAGCGGCTGGGACCACACTTTTATATGTTTCATGGAATTCACTTTCTTTTGAAGCAATAAACCGAGAGCCCATTGCGATTGCTCCAGCTCCCATTGTTAACGCAGCTGCAAGTGCCTGACCCGTGGCAAATCCTCCGCATGCAATAATTGGGAAGTCCGGATGTTTTTGTGTAATTTGTTGCAGTAGAACCATCGTGCTAACTTTTTCATAAGATTGATGTCCGCCGCCTTCACCTCCAGTAACGACCATACCATCAACTCCAGAAGCAATACATTTATCTGCAAGCCATAAAGCGGGTGCTACATGAAAATGCTTTATTTGTGAGCCGCTCTCTTTTAACTTTTGAAAACTTCTTGATCCAGGTAGCGTTTTAGACGAACCAGCACTGGTAATCGCATAAACACACTGTTCCTTTAGTTTTGGATTCTTCAAAATAAATTCAGGAATCCGCTTGCAAAGAGCTGCAGCTTCTAGTTCGTTTCGTGAAGTTCTAATGTTAAAACCAAAGGGTTTATCAGTATGTTCAACCACTTTCATCATATCTTCTTTCATAATATCTAGTGCGCTTCTTCCGGCCAAAATTTCGCTTACTAAAGCAGTATGACTTATCACACCACATCCACCGGCTTCAGAAACTGCGATGGCTAAATCAGTAGTGTAAAATGGGCCCATTGGTGCGGCAACAATAGGGTGTTTAATCCCCAACATTTCGGTAATATTTGTCTCTATAACCATTTTTAATCATATTATATTGATTTTTTTTGATCAATGAGGCTATAAATTAATATAATTTAATAATTATAATTAAGGTTGGCGACAAAAAAGAGAATAAAGCAATGAAGCCTCGTGAATGCTTTTATTCATAAATGTGAAAAATTTTTTAAAAGATGGTAAGATGAAAAGAAGCCAATTTGCAAAAGTAGACAATGATATGTTAGGAGTCGATTCAATAATATAAAAAAAGAAATAGAGGCAACAATTTTGTCGGGTGAGAGTAGTTTGCTACCTCATAAAAAAAATACTTATATTTACAATTTGTAGAGTAATTACTTCATATCAACCCATTTGGCAGATTTTAAAAGTTCACATGGCTCAAAATATTTTTTACCAGTCAGTTCTACAAGCTCATTTAACACTTCAACTTGTTTTTCGGAGTTGTTCACATTAGGGGCCATTGGACCAGGCATGTTCATCCCCGCCATTAATGCATCATCGCACACTTTCCAGCTAGTAGTGATTCCCTCTTCTAAAACTCGGCAACCTTCATTTAGCATTATAGCAATTGGGTATTTAAGCTTAAATAATCTCGCTTTTCCAGCTTTTTTATCCGGCTTTGGACGTCCTTTCGACCAATCATAAAATCCTTTTCCTGTCTTTGCGCCAAACAGTCCTTCATTAAACATTTTGGTGACTATCTTTCCAGGAGCAAATTCAGGAGAAAGGGTCTTAGCATAATAATTTTGTACATGATATAATGTATCAATACCTACAAAATCAGCTAGTACACATGTAGGCATGGGACCACCGGAATCATTATCAAGTTGTTCCCATGTTTTTCCTTCAGCTTCGGCCTTGTCAAAAATGTAATTTTGATAAATCTGAACTGGGGCCGTGATTCTATTAACAATAAATCCCGGTCTATCTTTTAATACCTTAGCGATGTATCTTGGACCTCTCAGACATGGCAATTTACCTGCAAATTCCATGGCAGCATTAACACTTTCGTCGGAACTTTTTTCACCGTAGATTACTTCAATACATCTCATCAACGGTACGGGATTAAAGAAGTGTATGCCAATGCATTTATCTGGTCTATTGGTCGCAGTCGCCATTTCGGTTATTGACATTGTGGAGGTATTTGAGGCAATTATACAGTGGGCAGGTGCGTTTTCATCGCATGTCTTAAAAACTTGCTTTTTTATCCCCATATCTTCGACGACAGCCTCTAAAATTATATCAGCATCTTTGACTGCAGAAGGTATATCTATTGATGTTTTACAATTTGCCATATAACCCGCAGCTGTTTTTCCTTCAGTAAATTTACCTTTCGCTTCAAGTTTTTTCATACCTTCTTCTATGCTAGCATAACTTTTATTAACATACTCATCTTTAATATCAACCATTGTTACATTAAAGTCAGCCATCAAAGCTACCTGACCAACACCACTACCCATTTGGCCAGCTCCAATAACAACTAAATTCTTTATATCAACCATATTTTTTCATCCTTTTTGATTTTATTAAAAGTTATATTAAATTAGAGTTAATAAGATCATTAATTTACTGCTAATTATAATCTTTAACAATTTCGTATTGTTGTTATATACATTTTAAAAACAGAAAAATTATTTTTAACTAATTTAAGGATAAGAAATAAGATACTAAGTTTTAATTTATTAATTTTAACTCATTTTTCTTTAACATATTTGTATAAAACTTTAATTAATTCTATTTAATCAAACTATATATTATATATAATTAAACAGAAATTATCTATATGGAATTTAAATTTTTCATTCATAATTCAAAATATAAGGTATAAAAATGCCAACTTTCGGACATGTGTTTTACGGATTATGTCTACTTATGCCAATTCTTTATTACTCCAAGGATAAATTTAGCTATAAGATCGCCTTTATTTTTCTGGCAAATAATATATTCGGGCCCGATATATTGCATTATTTCTTCATTCCATATTTTCACAATATTCTCGGATACGCCATACTTGCCATTCCTTTCTCCTTAGTCTATTCATACAGTTCCCGTTTTTCATTAGTGAAATCTGATGGGCCTTTTCCACTAAAATTCTTAGATGAAGCAATTAGAGAAGTAAATTGGAAAAATTCATACATTGTTTCAGTGGCAGGCGGTATTTCTCACTTTTTTATTGATCAATTTTATCATTTCGAAAAAGAAATGCATCTCTGGTATGGAATAGATATAACGCATGATGAGATGCTCGCATGGGGGGGTTCTGCATACCATGTCATAGATCCATTAATGATTTTAGGAGCAATGATAGTAGTCACCACGATTTTACTTTCCATGTATTATTTCAGAAAGGGCTATAAAGAAACGTTTAAAATATTTTTAATAATTACAGCTCTTTCGATCTTTTTAATGCTGGTAGTGTCAACTGCGGTGTATGGAGGTGAACGTGAATTCGGTGTAATGGTTCATTGTACGATTTATGTTTTAATACCTTTGTTTTTACTTATGCATGCTGCTCGTGATGTGCAAGATAATCCCAGAACCGATCAGGACGTGCCTAAAATCCAAAGAAAAACTCTTATATATATCGTAGCGATTATTTCTATATCTTTAGCACTATTTTTTCTATATTATGCATATTATATTTTATCCAATACAGTTTTAATTGCCACAAAAATGGCTGAAAACGGAGGACAGACTGCTAATGAGATTGCTGCATCATTGACTATTATTGCTTACATAGCCGGTACAATAGCGTTAATATTACTTATTGGATCAATAGGATTATTATTTAAGATTAATATCTGCAGATACCTTGTTATTGCCGTTTCATGTGCTTTTTTCATAATTGGATTTCCATTTGCCATTGCACTCTTCTTATGTGAAAAGGATGTAAAAGCTTTGTTTGGTAAAGAATTGGATTAATTCTAAAAACTAATTCATTTATAATTTTTTTTTCAACCACTCAGAACTTATGAATAAGAATAAAAAAAAGATTTAATTAGATGATTTAATCTAATAAAAAAACCGCTACCTCTATGATTTCAATCCTAACATTTCTTTTGCTTCATCTACCGTAGCGGGTTCTCTTCCAAGCTCTTTGGCTAATCTCACCATTCGAGCCACAAGTTGAGCATTATTTTTAACTAATTCGCCTTTACGATAGTGAAGTGTATCCTCAAGTCCAGTTCTAATATTCCCACCCATACACATTGCGATGGTTGTCAATCTGAGATTGAATCTACCTACTGTAACTACCTGCCAAGTGGAACCTTCAGGTAGTTGATCAACTAAATGGGTAAGATTGTTTAATGTAGCAGGGGCTCCTCCATTGATTCCTAAAACAAGGCTAAAGTGAAGTGGAGTTTTTAAGGAGCTCACATCTACAAGATCTAAAATGTTAATAATGTGACCAGAATCATAGACTTCTATTTCAATCCCACATCCTCTCTTGTAACATCTATTAACATATTTCCTATTAAAATCCATGGGATTGTCGAATAAATGACTTCCATAACGGGTTCGGAATTCGAAAGTTCCAGCATTTATTGTAAACATGTCTGGAACCGGTTCTATATTTAGAAGATTTAATCGATCTTCCAATGTTGCCATTCGTATTGATGTACCATATTTTTTGCCTTTACTACTCACTTTTGTACCCCATTCAACCCAAGCTCCAATACCATTCCCTATTTGTGTTATAATGGGACTTTTTTCTTTAATTAATGAAACAGCTTTATTATACACGTTTAAATCAGGAGTATTCTGGCCATCTTTTCTGCGAACATGAAGATGGCAAATCGCAGCTCCTGCATTATAACATTCCAAGGCATCTTGAGCTTGCTCTTCAGGAGTAATAGGTATACATGGATTAGCCCATTTACCTTGGATGCCTCCAGTTATAGCAGCAGTTATAATTACTTTCTTATCTGAAAGAAGATTTGGTTTCATTTATTATTAACCTCTAAAATTTAAAATGTTTTAATTGGAATTTAGAGATGAATTTATTTATACTTTATGTTGAAATGGAAATTGATTAATTTTTCTATTAATTATTTATAGTATTTCATTTATACTTCGAAAATAAGGTAAAATACAGAACAAATGGCAGACGTAAATTACATTTTCCTTTTATCGTTAACGATAATAGTGATTGGTTATATTGTTAAAAAATTAAAAATAATAACAGAAGAAAATGGAAAGGTAGTCGCCAAAGTTATATTTAATATTACACTGCCAGCAATTATTCTTAAAGTAACAAGCAAAATTGAGTTTAAATTGTCTTTAGTCTTATTGCCTTTAGTTAATATATTTTTTGGTATTTTTATGGCTCTTATCGGATTGATCTTATTTAGAAAATACGACAAAGAAAAAAAAGGTCTAATTTTGATGGCTTTAATAGGATTTAATGTAGCCCATTTTTCTTTCCCTTTAATTGAAGGAATTTGGGGACAGGAGGGAATGCAATATATCGCACTTATAGATGCGGGGAATGCTTTTACAATATTCGTGCTCTGTTATATTGTTGGTTCTATCTTCTCACCTAATAACATTAGCGAAGATTTTGTTATAGATTTTAAAGATACAGGGAAACGCTTGTTGAAATCTACTCCTTTAATGTGCTATATTTTTGCCCTTATCATTAATTTTTCAGGAATTGGAGATACTATACCAATTTTTTTCTGGGATTTGTTGGATATTATCGCAAGAGCTAATACAGCATTATCTTTACTTTTATTAGGCATCTATTTAAACTTTAAATTTGAAAGAACAGATTGGGCTACTATTTTAAAAATTCTTATAACTCGTTATTCATTGGGATTAATCGTAGGCCTATTATTGTTCTTCTTACTACCGTCTGATCAATTCGACTTACTTTTTCGAATAATATTAACAATTTCACTGATTTTTCCCATAGGGTTAGCTGTTATTCCTTTTTCCGTAGAATTTGAGTACGATCAAAAGCTTATTAGCATGATCGCTAATTTAACAATTATTATTAGCTTTGGTCTGGTATGGATTTTAATTCTACTTCTAGCCGGATAGCTTTATTTATGGAATTTAAACCAGTGCTTTTTTTTCCATTAATTAATCTGAGAAAAAGAAATAAATATTACTTCGGTATATATGAAATTTAATTTAAAATAAATTAATCTAAAAATATTTTATTAAATAAATTGAGGTAATAGTATGTCTCCCAAAACGACTCCTAGAGAAGAAGCAGTTTGGGAAAAATTCCGAGGAGCTATGAATGACATAATGGCAAATCCCAATCAAAGTATTGGGACCCGAATTGAGCAGCTAGCTAAGGAAAAACCAACAGAGAAAGCATTATTTTATGAAGATTTATCTTGGACCTGGCAGGCTTTCAACGAGGAGAGTAATCGAGTAGCCAATTATTTTCATGATTTAGGATTAAAGCGCGGTGATACGGTTGCTTTAATGCTGGAAAATTGTCCGGAATATTTCTTTTTTGTAGCAGGTATAAATAAAATTCAGGGCATTAGTGCCTTAATTAATTTTAATCAAAGAAAGCAGGCTCTAACACATTCTTTCAATGTGGCTGAAGCAAAATGGATAGTTCTTGATGCGACTTGTATGCCATTCTTTAACGACATTGTTGATACGCTTCCTTATAAATCTGATCAAATTTTTGTTATAAACAATCCCAAAGGTATTGAACACGATTACATAGAACTGCCGGACAAGCTTAAATCAGCATCAGCAGCAAATCCTAAAACAACTTTTGATTCCATATTACGGGAAACCGCACTTTATATCTATACATCGGGGACCACCGGACTTCCCAAGGCTGTAATCATGCAAAACTTTAGATTATATACCCAAGCATCTATTTTATGTGCTATTGCTGATTTGGCCCCTGAAGATATTATTTATATCCCCACTCCTTTATATCATAATGTTGGAATTGGGTGTTCTTGGATGAAGGCAAACATACAAGGGGCAAAAATTGCCCTGAGTAAGCGATTTTCCGTTTCCGAGTTTTGGAATGACATCCGGAAATATCAAGCGACCTATTTCATGTATGTCGGGGAAATTCCTCGCTATCTTCTTAATCAACCACCCTCTGAACATGATAAAAACCACACACTCAAAAAAATGTTAGGATTAGGATTACGTAAAGAAATATGGGAGGAATTTCAAGCCCGCTTCCAAGTTGATCATATTTACGAATTTTATGGTTCAACTGAAGGTTCTAGGCCACTTTTCAACGTGGATGAGGTCCCGGGGATGGTCGGAAGGGATAATATGGCAGGATTTGCAATCGCAAAAGTCGATCCCGATACTGGCGAATTCTATAAAAATGAAAAAGGATATTGTGTGAAATGCAAAACAGGCGATATTGGAATGGGAATGATTAAAATCGAAAAAAGAGGAGTATTTACCGGTTATAAAGATAGAGAGAAAACTGAAAAGAAAATAATGCACAATGTTTTTCGAAAGAACGACACCCATTTCAATACCGGCGATATGTTGAAAGTCCACGAGGATCGATGGGTATCTTTTGTTGACCGATTTGGCGATACATTCCGATGGAAAGGAGAGAACGTATCTACTTTAGAAGTAGAAGCCATTTTAAATTCTTATTCTGCGATTCAATATAGTGCGGTTTATGGTGTGGCAATTCCCAATACAGATGGAAAAGCTGGAATGGCGGCTGTCAAATTGGATCCGTTGATTAAATTTGATGTAGATGAGCTCTCTCAATTCGTTTTAAGTTCTTTACCAAGCTATTCAATCCCTATGTTTATACGTATAATTGAGGAACTCGAAACCACGACCAGTAGTTTTAAAATAGTAAAGACCAAGCTCCGTAAAGAAACGTATGATCTTAAAATTTTTAAGGATCCAATTCACTTCTGGGATTCAAGCGCTAAAAAATATATGCCCTTAACAGAATCATTATATCAGAAAATAATGGAAGGAAAATTTGGTGAATTAAGGAATATAGCAGTTCCCATGTAATTTTATCTTTTTTTATTATTTTTTTTAATTTACTCAATAAAGAACTCAAAATAATTAATATAAAATAAAAAGAGAATTAATATTTAAAAAAACCTTTCCCGGACTTTATACCGAGTTCTCCCCTGTCCACCATGTCCTTAAGAGCTTGTGGCGGAGTATCCTTAGGATCCCCACTTTCATTATAATAGGACATTTCTATATCATAAACTACATCTAGACCCACTGCGTCCATAAGCTTGAATGGCCCTATTCCCATACCAGTGAAGATTTTCCAAGCATTCTCAACGGTTTCAATATCGGCATAACCCCCTGCCCAAATCTTTAGGCATTCTTTTTTTATTGCTCTCCAAATCCTATTAAATACAAATCCTAAGCACTCTTTTTTCACTTCTAATGGAGTAAGTTCAAGAGATTCAATCCAATTTTTACCTTTTTTGAATGTATCATCACTAGTTTTTGATCCTCGCATGATATCTACCATCGGTGTTGTTTTTGGTATATAAAAATGAATATTTAATACCTTTTCTTTCCGTTCGACAGCATCCTCAATCTTTGAAACAGGTATTGAAGAGCTATTCGTAGCAATGATGGCATGAGACGGGGCGGCCTTATCAATCTTTGAGAATACTTCTTTTTTTAATTCCAACTTTTCTGGTACTGCTTCAATAATTAAATCAGCATCAGCTACAGCTTCTGAAAGGTTAGTATGATATGAAACCTCTCCAAATAAATTCTTTCTTTTCTTTTTTCTTGTTAATGATCTCGCAAATTTTTCAAGCCCCTCAGGATTTATATCAAATATTCGTACATTATAATTATATTCTGCAGTTCTTTCAGTAATTATTCTACCCAAGAAACCTATACCTATTACACTTACATTTTTTATTTCGTTAGGCAAGCTTATATTCACCCTTTATTTAATTTGAAGTTTAAAATAATTAGTTTCTTTAAGTAAAGAAAGATAAAAGTTCTAATAAATACTGCGTTCTCAAAATAACAAATATAGTTTATAAGAGAAGACCCGAGGTTTCCAAACTTGATATTTTTTTTCGATTAGGAATATTTGTTAAATTTTATATTTAAGCATAAAATCAAAGAGCTCTTGATTTTTTCTCAACATTGTATGCTGTTCTTTATTTAGTGTATCTTTCATAAGATTTACAATCTCCTTGATTTCATATTCCTTAGTTCCAAATTCTGCTCGAATGTAACTCATTATTTCATTTAGCATTTGCTGGTTTATTACTTTTCCTTTGTATTTCCGTTTAGAGGATTCACCAGCAAAAAATAGATATAATGGAGCAATTTCCTCTGGGGGAACTTTTTCAGGGAATTGCTGACCCCATTCTTTCAAATCTTCCATCATCTGGGTATGAATTGCTCCTGGTAAAATAACATTAACCCGAATATTTTGTCTTCCCACTTCATTTTGTAAACATTTTCCCAATGCCATAACAGCGGCTTTAGAGGCAGAATAGGCTACTTTATGACTGCTAAAATAAACCGTTCCCTGTGGTGATGAAGTTAATATAATATTACCTCCTCCCTGTTCGATCATTCCTGGTAAGATTAGTTTAATCATGGCATAATAGGAAATAAAATTCACATTAAATAGTTTTATGGCTTTTTCAAGAGGGTATTCAACGACGGTAGCAAAATGGGTCATCCCCGCGTTATTTACTAAAATATCGCATCTTTCAAAAGTTTCGAAGTATTTATTCACGCATTCTTTAACCCCTTCAATTGAGGATAAATCAACTGAAATGGCAATACATTTAACACCATAATTCTTTATCTCTTTCAGTGTTTGATTTAATTCGCTTTCTGATCTAGAGGCAACTGCGATATCTGCCCCATTCTTAGCAAATTCAAGGGCAGTAGCTTTTCCAATCCCTCTTCCACCACCAGTGACTAACGCCTTTTTCCATTCCAATAGTTTCATATGATCACATCATTTATTTTAAGTTTTAAAATATTTAATGATTTAAGTTTATTTAAGATTGGAATTCATTAAAGACTCATTATTTATATATTTCTTTAAATTGAAGATTAATAAGTCAGTATTTCCTTTATAATGTTAGAAAAATGTTAATTATAAGTTCAAATTAGTATGAAATCTGATTCCGATAAAAATTACAGGAAGATGGTAAGAAATTTCAAAGGCAGGATTGATTTAATGAATAAATTATCTCAGGAAGCTTCAATTAACCTTTTTTTTGAAATGTGTGATTT
>JAHQWS010000009.1 GCA_029856295.1 Promethearchaeia archaeon | reverse complement strand
GGTACGGGGTGTACCGCAAGAAGAGATAAAGGTCTAACCGAATTTGGAATTTCGGTAGTAGAGCGCATCAATAATCTTGGAGGGATTGTTGATGTATCACATTGTGGTCTTCAAACCTCAAGCGATGCTGTTGAGCATTCTAAGACCCCGATTATTGCCTCTCATACTTTTTCAAGAGATTTCCATGAGCACGATAGAGGGAAAACAGATGAAATATTGCAAGCTATAGTAGAAAAGGGGGGTTACCTAGGAATAGCAGCTGTAGCCGGATTTATCTCAAAAAAAGCACAACCAACTATAGAAGACTGGCTTGATCATGTTGATTATGTTGTAAAACTGGTTGGAATAGATAACGTTGGAATTGGAACAGATTATTTTGGTTACTCATTACCAGATCGAGTCGCGGAAAAAATAGATGAAATGATGTTACAATTAGGATTTAGAGAAGAACATCGGGCATTTTTTACCTTAAAATTAGAAGGCTATGAAAATTATTTGAAATTTCCGGCCTTAATTGAAGGATTAGTAAATCGAGGTTATAGTGATCAAGAGATAAAAAAAATAGTCGGTCAAAACTTTCTTAAAGTTTTTAGAAAAATAGTCGGTTAAACCAATTCTAAGTATTTCAATGGTTTCCCATTGGTAATAACTTCGTGAAACTCCAATTTCACGATTTTTTATTGATATTTAGATGATACTCTAATATATACTGGAGTATTATAAAGAAACTTTCGGAATTTTATTTATAATTTTTAGATTTTTACCTCTGTTTTTTTTTAGTCAAATCACGTTCCATATACTTTTTTGTCAGTAAGATATATATATTAATTTTTGTCAGTAAGATATATATATTAAATTTACATAGAATTAATTTACACTTAGAAATCGAATTGAGTTGATTGTTTGCCGCGTGTTGATAGAAAAATAGATATTGATGCTCCCCCTAAAAAAGTATATGGAATTATTGAAGACCGTTCAGGCTTTCCAAAATGGAATATCGTAGTAAAAGAAATGACAGAAATTGAGCCTGATAAATGGTTTGTTAAATCAACAGTGGGTGATATAACATCTGTTCGCATTGAAGCTGTCCCTTATGAAAAACTTACTGACGAACAAGATGGTCCTATGAAAAAAATGGGTTATATTTTTAAACCAAAAGGTAATGGAGCAGAAGTAACATTATGGGGAGAATTTGACGATGCATCTATGGAAAAAATGCTTGGGAAGGCTGGTGAAGTATTTTTAGGATGTTTAAAAAAATACGCTGAGTTCTTAGAAGCAGGAAAAAATCCCGAAGAATACAAGAAATAACAAATTTAAATAAAACTCAAAATTAAATTCTTTCTTTTTTTTAAAATCAGCAATAAAAATTAATTAGTTGCTTAAAACCTTGGATTGCATATTGTACATTATAATTTCCATAATTATAAATAGAATTAAACCAAAATCTACCTATTAAAAACATAATTTTGGATCAAACTGGTAAAAAAATATGAGTGAAGAAAAAGGAACTCTTAAAACAAAGCTGTTCTTTGCATTAAACGGATTCCCTGACCAAATGACATACCAAGTATTTTCATTTTTGGTCTTTACTTATTACTTTGCCGTTGTTGGGATTCCCATTTTTCAAATGTGGATTGTATTTATCATTTGGGGGCTTTGGAACGCATTTAATGATCCTATGCTTGGAGCGCTATCAGATCGTAAAAAACCTGGTAAACTTGGAAAACGTAAGTTTTTCATAACGATTGGACTCGTTCCTTTAGCGCTAATGATGATATTCTTGTTTACCGTCCCCTTGGGGTATCAATTATTTTATTTCCTGATCATTATCATGCTATTTGAATTTGTCTATACTCTTGTAGATGTCAATATCAAAGGACTTTTTCCAGAACAATGGCCAAATGAACAAGAAAGAGCTTCAGCAAATCTGATTCTAAGGGGTTTAACAGTATTGGCAATATTACTTGCTATGGTACTTCCTACCATAATCATTACTCCTATGGTCCCTCTGAAGACTAGCACAGCTGAAGAAATAGCAAGAATTCCTGTGATGTATGTTACCGCGGGAATAATTTTTGCAATAATAACTGTAATTACAGGTGCCCTTTTTATCCTATATGGCATAAAGGAACCAGAAGAACTTCCAGAAGAATTTGAAAGCCGTCCGACCTTTTTTGGATCCTTAAAGTTGTCGTTGAAAAATAAAACATTTGTGAAGCTTGTTATCTGTAATACCATGACATGGTATGTTTTAAGTATGTTAACGACAATTTTTCCCCTATATGCTATCTTTGTATTAGGAGCTGGAAGGGGGTCTCTTTTTATAGGACTATCGCTAATGTTAACGTTCATAGTTGCGGCTCTAACCATGCCTATTCATAGAAAACTCGGTCAGAAATTGGGAATGAGGAATGCTTTTATATTATCATTAGTAATATGGCTCATTACCTTAGTTCCATTTGTTTTATTTGGAGAAGGAGATCTAATGTTAGGCATGATAGCAACTGCAATCGTAGGATTCGGGATGGCGGGAACATTATTCTTTTTTGATATTTTGATGGGCGATGTTGTTGATCAAGATTATTTAGAACACGGAGTTAAGAGATCTGCAAGTTTTTACGGAACGAACGCATTTATACATCGTTTTTCTATAATTTTAGTTATATCTACAATTGCCCTGGTATTTACCGGTACAGGCTGGGCGGGCTACGATCCAAATCCTGGAGTAGATGTCATAATTGGCTTAAAGCTCTTATTATTCTTATTTCCGTCCATAGCTCTTGTAATCGCGATATTATTTCTCAGATCTTATGATTTGCACGGAGAGAAATTAGCAAAAATGAGAGAAGAATTGCAAAGAAAATAAGTACAATACTTTTTTTTCCTTTTTTTTCTATTTCTTACAGTTGAGTCAAATTGATAATAAAATAAAATTTATCTTATACTCTAAGTTTTCCCAATTAAAAATAATCATAATTCTGAATATAATTGAATTAAAGAATAAAATCCTATTATTACAAAGTGATAATTATGAAAAAAAAAATGAATGTATTATTTATCATTACGGACCAATTTCGTGCCGATCATCTGGGATGTTATGGAAATCCAATTATAAAGACACCCAATCTTGATAAACTCGCAAGCGAGGGAGTGAGATTTACAAATGCTTTTTGTACAAATCCGATGTGCATGCCTAATAGATCAACGTTTCTTACGGGATTATATCCAAATGTACATGGTGTTAGAAGTAATGGAATTAATTTACCTACTGATTTAGCAACCATAACCGAAGCCCTATATCAAAGAGGATATCATACCATTAATGTGGGAAAACCACATTTTAATTTTTGGCTGCCACCTTATAAACTATTACCGAAATCATCGGAATCTTTTGAAGGTTGGCTAGCAGATACAGCTGGTGATAATCCTGTAAAAGAGAATTTTCCTATTCCATATTATGGGTTTCGAGAAGTAGAGATGATAGCAGGACATGGTAATCTTTGTTTAGGACATTATCTTGATGACTGGCTGGATGAAAGAGCTCCAGATCTTGCAAAAAGAGTGAGAGAGATTTTCCACTTAGATACTTTCTTTGCTTTATTTTGTGATAGTTTTATTCCAGAAGAACATTATAATACGAGATATGTTGAGGAACGCACAATTGCGTTTTTAGAACGATATTCTAAGGGAGAATATGGTGAAAAACCTTTTTTCTTACATTGCTCATTTCCAGATCCTCATCACCCTGTGTGTCCTCCCGGAAAATATCGAGATATGTATAGTCCGGATGATATAGAGCTTCCCAAAAGCTTTGATAATATTAAAAATCTATATGATCATCCATTTTTAGGGCCTCATTTAAAACAACCGATTTTTAGAGGAGCGCTATTGCGTGAATCAACGGAAGAAGAAGTTCGAAAGTTTACTGCCTTAAACTATGGTTCAGAATCTTGTATTGATCATAGTATTGGACAAATCTTAGCTTCACTTGAAAAATTAGGTTTAGCAGAGAATACAATGGTAATTTTCACAAGTGACCATGGTGATTTCATGGGAGATCATGGAATGCTTTTAAAAGGGCCAGCTCCTTTTAAAGGAGTTTTACAAGTTCCTTTGATTTGGAAAGTACCTGGATTAACTAAACCAGGAGTCACAGATGCATTAGCTAGCACTATCGATTTACCAAAAACAATTTTAACCCTCTTAGGTTTAAAAGAAAGACATCAACCTCCAAATATGCAGGGATATGATATGACTCCCGTTCTAAAAGAGCCTGATAATCCTGACAAACAAGTAAGAGACTGCTGTTTGGTAGTTCATGACGAAGAAGTCGGTCCTAAGGGCCCTCTATATGCTAGGTTGTTACATTATATTACTAAAACTCATAAATTAACAATTTATCAAGGTGTAAAGGGATATGGGGATCTTTACGATCGTATAAATGATCCTGATGAGCTGAATAATCTATGGTTTGATGAAAAAACTAAGGAAATAAGATATAAATTAATTGAAGATTTACTTCATGAGGATCTTAAAATTCAAAGTCGTATGCCCGAAAGACAATCTGGTACATAGTATTATTGATTATGTTGATGGACTATTGGAAAACCTTAGAAATCAAAGTTGGCATCCAGAAAGAATAACGAGAGTATGGATTTTATTTTTTTAAATCCCTTAAAATAGAATATAAAAAAAGTGTTGATATTTCTTTTTTTTGTTTCTAATGTTTGTATAATTCTTGATGAAAATATTCTAAAGTATAGTTTTTAGAATTTTTAATCAAATAACTTATAAAAAAGCGACAACTTTATTTTTACACAAATGTATAAATATCACCGTTGCATAACTATTCTTACTAAAGAAATCTAGTGGAGATGATGTTTTAATTCGATTTGAAAGGAGAATTGTAATTAATTCTTCAGTAAATAGGATATTTGAAATTTTGAAGGATGTCGGGAATGATTCAAAATGGAATTCTACTGTAAATAAAAGCAGCAAAATTAATTCAAATAAATTTCAATTAGAGGGTAATTTAGGAGAAGTAGAATGCAATATAATCAAGATAGAGCAAAATAAAATAATCATCATAAACATAAGTGGAGATATTTTCATATTAATGGGTTACAAGCTAAATCCAATATTTATTCCCTTACCCTTTAAAGGATTCCTTCAAATTCCTAGTTATGGCTGGTCTCTTATAAAACCTCCCAAAATTGCCACTGAGGTTTTCTTTTGGATTGAATATGATAACAAAGAAGATAAGAATATTATTGAAGAAACTGGAGTCATTATTCTAAATAGTTTAAAAAAGTATTCTGAATATCTTGAGCGAGGGCACGATCTAGACGACTATATCAAGGAAGAAATGCAGACAATTCTCCTAATATAGGCAATATCATTGCAATTGATAAAGTAAATCTTAATTGAATAATATTTTCAGGTAATTTACTTAGCTAAAAGAATTAATTTTAAGAATACAAAAAGATAATCTTGATTTTCTTTAGTTTTTTTTGCTTTTTACTAATTTGTCAAAGTCTTTCTTACACAAACGTATATAAATGAAAGTTGTATAACTAATTATGAAATTCAAATGGAGGTAATTTTATGGTACATGTTGAAAGAAATATTGATATTGAAGCACCAATAGAAAATGTTTTCAAAATTATTGATGATACTTCGGTTGGTGTCAAATGGAATCTTACAGCTAATGAAGTCAAGGAAATCGAACCAGGTAAGAATGCTATAAAATCTACTGTAGGTGATATAATAACAACTCGCACTGAGACAGTTCAAAATGAAAAAATCTCGTTGAATGTCGATGGAGGGCCCTTTAGTGCCATGGGCTATATACTAAGTAAAAAGGGCAATGTTACTAATGCTACTCTCTGGGCGGATTTTGAGGATGAGAAGCAAGAAAAAATGCTCGTGAAGGCTGGAGAATTACTTTTAAAGAGCTTAAAGAATTTCGTTGAATTTATTGAGTCTGGAGGCAATCCAGACGAATATGATAAAAAGAAAATGATGGTAAGTCATTAACTATTTAACTCGCGCAAAAAAAAATTAAAATTAAATCTCTTTTTTTTTTATTACTTAGTCTAATAAAAGGGTATTTTAAGGATTAGTTTCTTATTTTTCTATTTTAAATTATATCAAAAATCTTATTGAATAAATCCTTTTTTTACATCAAATAAAAACAAATTTATGGAATTAAACACGGTTAAATAACAGCTTGTATCAAAAAATAAAAAATTTGAAGGTTTCTGTCAGAGAAAAGACAGATGGAAGATGGAATCTATTAATAGCTCTAAGATTTTATAGTATTATTTTTCTCCTTATATTCCCCTTATTGTTTTTTCTATTTCACTTAAAATATCTCTCTCCAACAGGGATAATAATATTAGGTTTTTCTAGTTGGTTAATATTAAGATATGTGTTTTTTGCTTCAAAAAGAGGTCCAATTAAATTTCTTAAAGTCTTTTCAGTTGTTTCTTTCGTAATTATTCTAAATTTCTTTATTAGTCTAATATATTACATTTTAAATGGAAATCTTATCTTTATCTTTTTTGGACTCTCAATATGTATTGGCAGTTTATTGTACTTTATGATTATGATTTTTTTTAGACCATTTTGGAAAATAAATTTTGGTTTAAATTCAAGTAAAAAATGGTCTTTTAAAGGAAAATATTTTCGAATTAAAAAAAGAGCATTTAAACGAGTTTTTGTATTTTGGTTATTGATTTCAATCTCTTTAATGGTAATTCCTTACCCCGTTTACGTTCAAAACTATAAAATCTTTAATAACTCTCTATACATAAATACTTCTCCTAATAGAGATATTGGGATATGGACTTATGGGCAATCTCTAAACGAAGATAATATTGGTGAGCCAGAATATATTCATGATCAAACTTTAGAAATGTTAGGAAAAGCAGGTATATATTTTGTCTATGGCTTGAATGTAGAAAAACTAAATAGTAAACTCGTAAAAAATATTATTAGGTGTAGGGAACACGAGATTGAAGTCCACATCTCTGTAAATCCCTTAAAATCAATCTATACAAATGTGTGGACTTTTGAAAGTCTCAGAAATGATATTGAAGAAGTGCTTAATTATCTTGAATGTCATAATTTAACGGGTGATCCAATAACATCATTAGTCTATGATATGGAAGTATTGCCAGATGTCAAGTTCCCGGTTTATGGTTTAGATGCTAATAAAATCAATAAATTAAATGACTATAAAGAGGTTCAATTAAAATTCAAAAGATTTAATAATTACATAAGAGATGAGTATAATTTGAAAATTCGAATCACTACGGATGTATCTCAAGGCTTTGATTTCAAGGATGGTGATGACGATTTGTCAGTTTTTTCTGGATTATTGTCTTATGAAAAAGCAGATATGGCCTATATGGTTTATCGACGCAATTATTTAGGTCAAAACCTTATTCTTGACCACTGCAAGTTTTTAAACGATGGGGATACCATAATTTTAAATGCGTGGAGAGATGTTGGATCTCTCTGTTGGAAGAGTGTAGACTGTGCTATCCGCGATGCCCGACTTGTCTTAGGATATCCTGAAAAATCATTCCGACTAGAGATTTGGGATTTATCCTATTTTCTTTCTTCTTTCGGTGAAAATGGGCTAACCGCTTTAGTTGATGCCATAAATGAGGACGTTTCTGAATGGTCGGAGATTATAGTTTGGAATATCTTTCCGTATTCTTTTCTATGGGATTGCATCTTTATCGGATATATTATAATAGATTTATATGGGCCCCTTTTTAGAACGATCTATCGGATTTAACATTAAATAATACATTTTTGTAAATATATTCTTGTAAAATATATATGCGAAAGGAGAAAAAAAATAAACCAGGGTTAATACTAAATTCTACAATTTGGCTATTCTTCAATTATGATAACACTTTTTAAAAAATTAAAAATGTTTTAAAGCTTTAAGCTAATAGTTTAAATATTACGTATTTACTTTACAAACTCTATTTATAAAAAAATAAAAATATAAAAATTAGTCGATAAAAAATGATTGTACCAATTTATATATATATTGCCTTAATTGCCGGAATTTTAAGCATTTTAATGGCTTTACTTTTTGCGAAAAAGGTAATGAAAGCAGACCCTGGAAACGAGAGAATGGTAGAAGTAGCTGGCTATATTGAAGCTGGTTCTATCACATTTATAAAACGTCAATATGTTACACTTGCAATATTCGTAGCCGTAATTGCGGTAGCTTTACTATTTATACCTTCACCTCTCGAAGATGAAGTTCGACCAATTGTATTTATGAACTGGGAGCAAAGTATGACATATGTTATCGGTGCACTTGCTTCAATGTGGGCTGGATGGCTCGGTATGAAAGTAGGAGTTAAAGCTAATACAAGAGCAGCACAGGCATGTACTAAAGGCGCTAAGGAAGGTTTTGATGTAGCTTTCTTTGGGGGTGCTGTCATGGGGCTTGCTGTAGTTGGCGCTGCATTAATAGGTGTATCTCTTATTTATTTGTGGATTCCTAATCCCTTTATTGTGTTAGGGTTTAGTTTTGGCGCAAGTAGTGTAGCTTTATTTGCCAAATGTGGTGGTGGGATATATACGAAAACTGCCGACGTAGGTGCCGATCTAGTAGGTAAAGCGGAATATAAGCTTCCTGAAGATGATCCAAGGAATCCTGCTTCAATTGCCGATAATGTTGGCGATAATGTAGGAGATATTGCTGGAATGGGAAGTGATTTGTTCGACTCTTATGTCGCATCTATTGTAGCAGCAATGATTTTAGCCACAGCTTTAGTTCTTGGGCCTGAATTACCTTTATTCGTCATTTTGCCTATTGTTTTATGTGGTGTAGGATTGATAGCTTCACTCATAGGAATTTATATAATTAAATGGGCAGGTTCAGAAGAACCTGGAAAAGCTTTAAACTCAGGAACTTATCTGGCAACAATAATTTATGCGATTTTAGCTGCATTAATCATATGGGTAATGTCTGCTGGACAAATTGCTTCAGTTGCAGTAAGACTATGGAGAAATTATCTGGCAACTGTAATAGGTCTTGCGAGTGGAATTGTTATAGGTTTTACAAGTGATTATTATACCAGAGAAGATAGAAAACCGACAAAAAATGTTGCACTTGCTGCCCAAGAGGGAGATGCTGTAGTAATTCTTTCCGGATTGTCATACGGTCTTATAAGCGTTGCCCCTGCTGCAATAGGAATTGTAATTGCCATGGCAATTGCTTATATGCTTGATGGCGTTTTAGGAGTGGGAATGGCGGCTGTAGGAATGCTAGCCATTGTAGGCACAATTGTTGCAAACGATGCATATGGACCAATATGCGACAATGCCCGGGGTATTGCAGAACAGGGAGAATTGGGAGATGAAGTTATCCGTGTTGCTGATAAAATGGATTCAGCAGGAAATACTGCAAAAGCGATTACTAAGGGTTTTGCGATTGGTGCCGCAAATTTGACTGTGCTTGCTTTAATGTTTTCTTTTGCTCATGAGGCTGGAATTGAAGTTATTGATTTACTTTCTATTAATGTCTTAATAGGAGCATTTATTGGGGTTGTAGCGCCAGCGATATTTTCTGCACTTTTAATTTTAGCGGTCCAAAGAAATGCCGGTAAAATGGTAAATGAGATCAGAAGACAATTTGAAGAAAATCCGAAAATTTTAACTGGTGAAGAACCTGCTGATTTCAATAAATGTATCGATATTGCTACTAAAGGAGCTTTGAGAGAGCTAATTATACCGAGCATTATTTCAATAATACTACCATTAGCAGTCGGAATTCTATTCGGTGTTGCAGGATTAGCAGCGTTCCTAGCAGGCTCAATATTATCTGGTTTCGTCTTTGCGATATTTATGAGTAATTCTGGCGGCAGCTTTGATAATGCTAAAAAATGGATAGAAGATGGGAATCTTGGAGGTAAAGGTACCGATACCCATAAAGCCTCAATTACAGGTGACACAGTTGGAGATCCATTGAAAGACACTGCTGGTCCAAGCATTAATACGTTACTAGTTGTAATGTCCTTGACAGCGTCAATCTTTATGGGATTCCTTCTAGCATTTAACCATGGAGCAGGACTACTTTCAATATTTCTTTAATTGAAGAAAAAAATTAAAATATATAAACTAAAAAACAAAAAAATTTTCTTTTTTTTACCTTTTTAACTTTTTGATTAAATGTTAAGTTTATTTGTAAGTAGCAAAGAAGTAAAAATTTTATTATTCAAACGTATCACGTAGACACAATTATCGGGAAAAATAGAATGGTATTTAGACGAAAAAGTAGTTATTTAATTATACAAAAAATATGACACTTAGTCCTTACTTTATGTATTTATCTTGAATTCTCTTGATTTCTCTTGATTTATTCTAGGAATTTTAGACATATATTTACAGCTTCATGTGGGTCTTTAGCATAGGCATCAATATCTAGTTTATTAGCAATGTCATCCGTAAAAGCGCTTCCTCCGACTATAATTTTTACTCTTCCAATTAAAGGTAATTTTGGAATAGAAATCTTTTTAAAACCATGTAACCTTATTTTTTATGACAAATGAAAGCTTGGGCTGACGGTGGGCTCGACCCGCTGAGGAACCTCGCCTCACCTTCCAAGCAGGGTGTAGATAACTACTACGGTGAAAATCGTATTTTAGCAACTGAAACGACACTGTCCTCTTACAAATATTAATGATTTGGTAAGCCAAAGAAATTGTGAGAGGGATTGGTTGGAACGAGCTAAAACCCTGGTGCAAGTCCAAATGAAAGCGATGAGGTCTTGGAGCGAGCTTTAGGTAGGACGCTTAGTTTGATGCCCAATCTGTTATCCGGTGACGGGAACAGTACAGAAAGGCGGGTATAGCTTTCAGGTGTCTCTTTTTTTTTCTCTTTGACATCTAAACTTTATTTTTAAAAATAAGAAAAAAATTAAGAAAAAAGCAAGCCTTAAGCCTTTAAAATTAAATTATTTTCCCATAATTAATGTAGCAAAATGCCTAAAGCTTCTATCATAGGACCTTTCTGTTTCTTTTGAAATTTTAGCAAACGCGCAGCCAGGTAATTCTCGATTGGCTAAATGATATTCAATGCATTCACAACATTTTCCCAATCTACTGCAACTACTATAAGTACACGCACAACTTTTTTTCCTTTCCGCTTGATTACATTCCATTTTTCTAATTTAAGATGTGTGATTATAAATTACTTAATGAAATTGTAGAAAAAGTATATTTTTTTCTTAAAAATAACTGAATTTTAATTTATTTAGTGAACTCTAGAAGTTTATTCATAAAGATTTAAATAGATTTAAGTTAAAT
>JAHQWS010000008.1 GCA_029856295.1 Promethearchaeia archaeon | reverse complement strand
TTCCGCCATCGAGTTTGCGCAATGCTTTTAAACAATTCCAAAGCCCGTGCTTATCATTTTCTTTTGTACCGATAGCCTCAACATATTTTCCGCCAGCCATTAAAAAACCTCCCAAACCTCCAATAGGAGGCCATTTCTGAATAGCAGCCTCGAAATCTTTTTCTAATTCTTTATTCATTATTTTTAATTTTTCCTCATCTAAAATACCCAATGCTGCCGCCGCCGAATGTTCAAAATGAGAGGCATGTCCTGCCGAGGTCAATATTTTGATAAGAGTTCTTTTAATTTTTCTAGCATCTTCCTTTTCTGTAGCAAGTTTTAAGCTAAGTTCTTCTAATTCTTTTAAAATTCTATCCATATTTTCATCAGCAAGACCTTCTGATGGGGCCATTATTAATTTTTCTAAATTTAGGTCTTTTTTAATTTCATCAGCATAACCATTAAGTGGATTATTTCCACCATGGCCCGAAAGAATTAGAATTTTAGATGCGGGTAAATCCATATTTTTAAATATCTCTATATGATATTTTAGAAATATTTTAATATTTTCGACAAGATCTTTCACAGGAATAATTCTGGGAGCCCAATCTCTCGCTACTGATACAAAATTATCAGTTGCCCATGGAATATGAGCTACATAACGAGCTCCCGATTTACATGATATAAGATGGGCAGTCCTTTGTGCAAAGAGATCATCCATTATTCTTGGTAAAGCGTAACCATGACCTTCTTCGGGATTTCCTATTGAAAAAATTAACCATTTTCCCTCATTTTTACCAAAAGGACCCCAATCGTCCATCTTACCTTTTAAAGAAATTTCGATATTTTTTTGAGCCATGTTTTTATAAATTATATAATGAATAAAGAATTAACTTTTTGAAGAATATGAAGGTGATTAATAGAAATGCCCGGACCAGGAATGGATATAATTGGTGATGAGGAAAAAAAAGCCCTTATGGAAGTGATTGAATCAGGTTATCTTTTTCGATATGGGGATTTATCCGATCCTAACTTTAAAGCAAAGGTTTGGAATTTAGAGCGAGAGTTTGGTGAAAAAATCGGTTCTAAGCATGCTTTAGCGGTAAGTTCAGGAACAACTGCTTTATTAACAGCGTTGTGGACTCTAGGAATTGGACCTGGGGATGAAGTAATTGTTCCAGGATATACATTCATAGCTAGTATTACTTCAATTATCTTCTCACGAGCAATTCCGGTTCTTGCGGAAGTAGATGATACTTTAACGCTTGATCCTGATGATGTCCGAAAAAAAATTACTCCCCGCACAAAAGCAATAATGCTTGTTCATATGTTAGGCAATCCAGGGCATTTAGATGAATTTACTAAAATTGCCCAAGAACACAATATTTATTTAATTGAAGATTGTGCCCAAGCTTTAGGTGCTACTTTTAACGGGAAATACGCAGGTACATTTGGAAAAGTGGGAGCATTTAGCTTAAATGTCTATAAAACTATAACCGCCGGTGATGGTGGTATGGTTATTACCGATGATAATGAGCTTTATAAAAGAGCCTTTGCAATTCACGATCAAGGGCATTTACCCTTACGGCAAGGTGTTGAGCAAGGAAAAAGAACAATATTAGGTTTAAATTTCAGAATGAATGAATTAACGGCAGCAGTCGCACAGGCACAGCTTAAAAAGCTTGACTATATTAAAAACACACTACAAAAGAATAAAAAGCAACTTAAAACGGCACTTTCTCAGATTAAAGAAATCAAATTTCGTAAAGTTCTAGATGAGCAAGGCGATGTTGGGACTTTGTTAACGTTTTTTATGCCGACTGTTGAGAGTGCCGAAAAATTAGCAAATAAAATAGGATGTACTACTGTTGCTAAATCTGGTTGGCACGTTTACAATAACATGGAACATTTCTTGGATCAAATGACTGTAACGAGCGAGGGTTGTCCGTTTACATGTCCATATTATAAAGGACCCGAAATTAACTATTATAAAGGAATGCTACCACAGACAGATGATTTATTAAAGAGAGCAATTAATATAAGCGTAGGTGTTTCAGATGCCGGTTTAGGGTCGGCTTATGGCATTAAAATCACTAGTAGTCATGATGAAATTGATCAAGTTGCTCAGAATTTAATAAAGGTAATTAATGAATGTTTATAATTTAAATAGATTCTTAAAAAAAAATAGGATCTAAATTAATTTACTATTCTCTAACATCCTATTGGTTATAGAGTGAAATATATTATCAATATTTTCCCCTGTTTTGGCAGAGCATTCAATAACATCATAAATTTTAAGATTTCTCGCTAAATTTTTAGCGTTTTCAAGATTAATTGCTCTCTCATTGGTTAAATCTTTTTTTCCCCCGACGGCTAATACCGGAATCTGTCTCTCTTCTTTAATTAGATCTTTTTTATAAATCGAGATCCAGTCTCTTATCTTATCCAAGCTGTTTTTTCTTGTAGTGTCGTACATAAATATTCCCCCTGAAGAACCGCGGGCATACACTGGTAAAAAAACTCTGAACCTTTCCTCCCCTCCAAAATCCCAAATCTGAAGTTTAACCCGGAAGTTATTTATTTCTACATCCTTGGCCATGATATCAACTCCCAATGTTAATTTTGTGTCAGTTTCAAATCTATTATTTATATATCTGTACGTTAAAGATGTCTTTCCTACACCAGCATCTCCGAAAATGCATATCTTATATGAGGCAGTATATTTCATTATTAGGAAAATAATAACTTTAAGTCAAAAATTAATCTTAAAACATTTTGATGTTCAAATACCAGAATTATCCCTTTATGTGTAAATTATATTTATTGCCTTAAAATTTAAATCTTATTTTTTTGGGGATTTGTCTTGATCTGTAGTATCACATTAATCAATGAAAAAGTTAGCAAAATCTACTGAGAAAATCTTTCTATTTTGATTTTTCTGAGAAATTATAAGATTAGATTTTCATAATTTATTATATAATATCAGATTTCAAAATCTTTTGAGGGACTTCCTTTAATTTAATTTGTCTGAGAAATAAAAGACTTATGCTATAAAATATTCCCATAGAAGCCAGAGTAATCGTAATAATAATTGGATTTTGCTCATTAGGCCCCGAAAGAATGAACCCAATCATAATAGTTGTACATGATTGACCTAGTGCGAGAATAAATGATTGTAGGCCGAAATAAGATCCTGAGATATTGGATACTTCCTTGTCAATGGTATCCTCACTTCTATTTTCAGCAGCCTCGTAGATTAAAGCACTTGCTAAAGGTGTGGTAAATAGGTTCACTGCGTACATAGTTCCTAATACAGTTCCAATCGTAATTATGAATAGAACTATTTCTATTTCAAAAGAAAGTACTTCAACTAAAAAAAATAATTCTAAAAATGAAACCGCTGCTGCAGATATCAAACACATTGCATAGGTTTTTAATATACCATGTTTTTTCAAGATTTTCTTCCATAAGAAGAAATGGGCATATTTAGATGAAATTGAAACCACTATATAAATAAAAAACTCCGGACCCTTGAATCTAAGTACAAAAGCTAAAAATGGGATTACTAACAGTCCTAATATTCTTGAAGCCATTGCGTTGAAAAATGAAACTCCCATAAACTTTCGGTACTTCTTATCTTTAGTGGGAACAGCCATTTGCCGAAATGTCTCTAAAAGTGTTAATTTTTTAAAGTTTTCCTTGGTAGATGTCTTATGAAATGATTCGTCAACTGAAAAGAAAGTTAAGATCAGCGAGATTAAACCAAAAGACGCAAATCCCACGCCAATTATTGGCATATAGAATAGAATAATTTTCCCCGATGGTTCCCACCATTTTACATTTTCTGGATCCTCTAATATGCTCTGAATCATTAACGGCAGAAGTAACGCTAAAATTGATGCGGTAATCATAAAGATCGCTCTCCACGCCGCTATTTTCTCCCTATTCTTATAAGTTTGCGATTGTTCAGGCATCATTGAAATATGAGCGCTAATTATTGAAGAGCCTGATATAACATTTAAAGAAAGCATTATCCAAAAATACAGTGCTGTAGGCCAATAAAAAGAATTATTTTTCGGACAATACCACGGAGGAATCCAAATTAGGATTGCTGAGATCACCCAAATAGGGAGTCCATAAAGCATAAAAGGACGCCGTTTTCCAAATCTTCCTGGCTTTTTATTATCCGCAATTACTCCGAATACAATTAGCGCAATTGCATTAAGAATTAAATTTATAGATATACCTATTGAAGCCAGTATTGCATCTAAATTAACAGTATACACGTAATACTGAAAGGCAAAGACGCTAATTAATAATCTCGTTAAGAAATACCCAAATTGTCCAATTGAATATCCGAAAAGCCGAAACCCATGTAATTCACGAGGTTCAATGGTTTGACTCATTTATTTAAGAATTATTAATATAAAATTAACTTTATGATTGAATCGATAAATTATTAAAATTGAAGTAGATCAGCTCATAACATTTTGCCTTACCTTTTTTCTTCAATTTTATGAAATATAACACAGGAAAAAACACTGTAGAATCTTACCATATTAATTTATATTATAATTTATAGATTAGATTAATAGGAATTATTTTAATTAAGAAATTAGGGGGTAAAATAATATTATAATCCAAGAAAAAATTCCCAGTAAAACACTTATTTTGTAAATTAAATTAATTTTACATAACTAATATAGAAATGACTAAATTGGCAGTAGATACTAAAAAAAAGAAGTAATTCTATAGAAGAGATCTTTAAAAATAAAATATGATTAGCTATTAAGCCTCAACGAATAAAGCATTTTTATTATTGATTGTAATATCTAACTCTCATCCCAAAAAGCATTCTTGGTTATTAAAATTCTATTTTATCACCAAATTTTTTAATAGGCCACTGCCAATAGAGGTCAGTTTTAATAACGCCTTTTAATTCTAATTCTTTAAGTAATCTTGTTTTTAATTCAAGAAGAAAATTATCAGGGTCGTAAAGGATTCGACCTTCGTCAAATGCATCCAAAATTAAATAATATTTCGAGGCTACAAGACTTTTAATTTCCTTTGAAGTCCACCACAACGCTTGAATCCCAGAACTTACGGTTTTAGTTAACTTAACTAATAATCGCCTTCTTTTCCATAGATCCTCCTGCAATTCGTCGCAAACAATAATTAAATCAATATCACTTATATGATTTTCGTCATATATAGCTTTATCTGTTGCTAATGAACCGAATAGCATAATTCCTTTTATATATATTTCCATTTTTAAAACATATTGGAGATATTCTTGAAGTTTATTTTTAAAATATTCTAATTTAATGAAAGTTATATCAATATGTCCTTTTTGACTCATTTCCTTGACAAATCTTTTAATTTCTCTATAAAATCTAATATATTAATTAATTCTTGTTCTAAATTTGGAATTTCTTCTAATAAATCATTAAAAATTACTAAAATATCTTTTAAATCATTTAAAAATATACATGTTTTCGTTTTATCGTATTTATCTTCTGGAGTAATTAATTCATCGTTTTTTATAATTCCATAACGCGTGGCAGTTCTTTCTCCCTCAATATTTTTGGCTAAAGCTGCGATTTTTTTAATTCGTTCAAGAGTTTTTTTTTCTAGTTGAATATTATCATTAAATTCAATTGACTCTAATATTTCTGAAGGCTCGTGAGTTTTTCGAAACTGCATTCCTAATAGAAATATTAATCCTTTTTGTAATTGTTCAATAGACATTTGAATTTTAAAAACGGTATCTGCATAGTCATTGTCTTTATAATATTTTAATACTCTTTCAATATTTTTAAATGCTAAATCAAGCCATTCTTTTGTTCTTTTATAATTACTTGCCAAATTAATCTTCTATTTTTTATTGTTTCAATTACTATAAATTAATAAAAATTCAATTTTTAATTTAACAGATTAATTAAACTTAATTAAAGTTGTTTTATTTACTTATGAATCTTTTCACTACTCCAAATTAACCAGAGGACTTTTTGATTTATTTATAACTTTGCTCCTTAATGATGTAACTTCCTTCAGATTAAATAAAAAAAAAAGTTATATTCTTGAACGCTTTTCTTCATGAATCTTACTTAGCTTCTCTTTAACTGTTGCTAATTTTTCACCGTACAAGGGATATTTGTATATGACTAATATGGAAATGACTAAAGCAATCGCTGGGAAAATAAACATCAAGGCTCTAAGTCCGAATATTACTCCAGATGTTACTTTTTCAGGTTCATACACTGCCCAACCCACATTAGTAAATACTAAACCAATCGTGAGAAAGACAAATACGCTTGAAAGTTTATAAAGAAACGCTTTCATACCATAGTATCCCGCTTCTCGTCGAGTTCCGGTATTGACTTCATCTTCATCAATGATATCACTGAGAATTAAATCTATCATATAAATTGGACCAGCCATTCCCATTCCAAAAAAGATTAACACAATCATACCCTGAAATCTATCCTGGATAAACATGAAAGGAACTAAACTTAAAATCCAAACTAAGACGGAAATCATCCATGCTTTTCGAGGACCAATCTTCAGAACAACTGGTTTCCACAGGATATTCATAAATAATGCCGTTGATATAAATCCGATTACAAGCATTAATGCTATATATATTGTCTCTCCTTCTCCTATACCTAAAACAAATTTACCGTAAAGAACAATAACAGTAGTAATCAAACCTATTACATACCACATACCCATTTCAGCAGGTAAATATCCAATAAAGGTTTTATTCTTTATGCAAATTTTAAAGGTCTCTTTTAAACTTGGGATGTTCTTGTATTCTTCTCTAAATTCGGGTTTCTCCCTTGGGCTTAATTTTAAGAAGCATAATCCAGCAATAATTATTAAAATCGCGATAAAAATTCCAAAAATTTGGTATTGCGTTAAATATTTCGGATTAGAAAAATCTGGGATGAAAAATGTAGGTAGTGCAAAAGTAATAATAAGTGTAATGAGATAGACTGTCATTCTGACGGCATTAGCGTTGGTTCTCTCTTTTTCTGTAATAAAAAGCTCGGGAAATAATGCAATCAGATTTACATCAAAGAGCGTGTAGAAAAATTCAAAAATTATTATTATAATCAAGAAATAAATAAAATTCGAAAGTTGATCTGTAATACCGAAAGAAGCTGGAGGAGTAAATAGGAAAAACATTACAAGGCCTAAAGGTACAATTGAAATCATTATATAAGGATATCGACGACCCCATTTAGTATGTGTTCTATCAGAAATTGAGCCCAATAAAGGGTCGTTAATGCTATTCCACACAGACCATATCATAAATGCTATCGTTATTAATATAACGTTTAGTCCTACAATGGTAAAATAAAAGGTAAAAACTAATAGAGAAAAAGTTTGGTAAGATGCGTTATTGATTATTTGTCCAAGGCTGTAAGAAGCTGCCTTTTTTAAAGAATAAGGCTCATCTTTTAATGATTTACTCATTTTAATTTGTACACCATATATAAGTTAATTAAAACTTTGATGTTAAAAATTTAAATAATTATCCTTTTAAATTTTGAATAGGTTTTAAATTTTAAAGGTAAATTGAAAAAAAAAAAAGAATTAATAATTTCTTAAAATCATAAAATTTCTACTAATCCTTCATCTCCATTGACCCTGAGCATTGTACCATTTTCTATATTTTCCAATTCTGAGAATTCAATTTGATCTACAATTGGAAATTGTACATCAAAGAAAATATCAGCCACCACAGCTCCAGAACTCATCAAAGGCTCACCTTCAGCGCACACTATTGCTTTTGGGCTAATTTTACGTATGATAGTCTCAAGTAATACGAAACCTAATGTAGTTGTACCTATAGGAATTGGGAAGATTAAAATCTTATCTTTTACGTCCTTTTTGAAAAGCTCGTGGGTCTTATCTGCCACTTTAAGTTTTTTGGCATTTGAAATCAATGGAAATGCAAATGCTGCTGAAATACTAAAGGGCTGCTTGGTAATGATGGCTTCCCCTTCCACAATTCCTCTACTTAAAGGTCTACCTTTTAATATTTTACTCATTTTTCCATCCCTCCGTAGCAATGCGTATACACTCATCCATATCTCTATATGTTGCGGGGCTGTAAAAACACGATTTAGCTGAATTTGTTGTCGTAGGTTTAGGTGGGGGTATGTACGTGGGGCATATCGTCGATAATTTAGCACCTGAACTTTCTAAAACCTTTTTGTATTCCGAATTCAATATAAAATCCTTGACGACTTTATTCGTGCATATCCAGAAGTTAAGATTTTCGAGAATCTTTTTTCCTTCAAGCTTTTTTATGACATTAATGGTTTCTTCCTTACTTAATTGAGGACATCCTATAGAAATATTCTTAGGCGGTAGCTGCCATTCAGTACTATACTTTTCTCTCATTTCTATCAGATCTTTCATCTCAAGTTCTATGATTTCATCAGGCTTATCATTCTGGAACGAATCTTGAAGTGTTTTAGCTTCAGGGGTTACACCAGGTATATGGATCAATGCCACTGCGCCTGTTGAAGCGGATGCTGAGCCTAAATTCTTTAATTGGTCATATGTTATATTTTCTAACCCTTCAATCACCGGAATTTTATTACCAGCAGTCTCCCCTATTTTTAAACCTATTGATGTTAAATTGAATAAATTTTTTGGATCAATATTCGATGCTAATTTAAAGAGCATTTGACCCTTTCTATTTTCTGTAATATGCAATCCATGATATGGCGTTGCGCCAAGGATACCACATGCTAGATCCAAAATGCCGCCTTCTCGATTTGATCGTGCACCAAGTACGGAATTTAAGTAAATAACAGCAGATGATTCAGACCATGCACAATGTTCTCCAAGGTTAGGTTTATTATCTATATAATAAGGAGTACAAGTAAAACCTTGGACTCCAATTTTCGACAAATCCTCCATCATCTGGTTCTGTAATTCAAATAAAGAATATACACTTTCTAACTCTTTCGCATAATCCATATCGGGGATTGGATCAGCTGTCGTTGTAACCTTTACTTTCAATCCCGCTTCGGCCATTCTATGTAAAACATCTGCAGCAGCTCTACAAAAGCTTAGACCTATATTTAAAACTGTATGACACGAAACTATTTTAATCAGCTTTTCAGCACCAAAAGAATCTCCCAATTCTACGACTAATTTCATCAATTTAGAAAGCATCTCGCCTTTATTTCCTTCTAAGATATTTTCTTCTTCTTTTGTAAGATACATTCTTACCCACCAAACATATATTCTTCTTATATTTTAATTAAATAAGATTTCTTATGTTAATATTCGTTCGACGTTGTATAAATAATTAACTCAAAGAAATCTATTTAATTATTCAATTTATTATAAAAAGCTATTTAAGGTATCTATCCAAATTCTTATTATGGTTTTGTCGAAACGGGAGCGCGTATTTAAAACCCTTGAACTTGATGGCGAACCAGATAAGGTTCCAATCTTTCTTTTCGGGTTTGAGCAGACGGGTACGTCATTTCAAGCATATAAAAAATCTGGAGAAGCCGAAAAACATTTTTTAACGGTAAATATCAAGAATTCTAAGATTAAATACTATATTACAGAGCAGAGATTTTGGAATGTTGATCTTTCTATTATGGATCCTTTCGGAATAAACAAAATAAAAGCAAAGAATGCAAAAGCTCCTGAAGAATACCCTGACTGCCGGATCAACACGATGGATGGGAGAGTTTATAAGACGGTCAAGCAAGCTGAAACAGGGTTATTCTATGATTGGTATGTTGACGGCTATTTTAAAACACCCGAAATTGTGCATGCCTATTGGGATAGATACGGAAGACCCACGGAATTAGTGAATGATAGAATTAAATATTCACCTCAATTGTGGGAGGATTTTGTGAATGTTCTTGCTCCTTATTTTTATCCAATGCCTATGGTGATCATAGAAATCGCTTCAGCGTTATTTGAGGGTATGACCATTTCCCGGGTAGCGTATTATATGCGTAAAAATCCTCAGTTCATTCATGAGGTCTTAGGAGAATATACTCAGACAATAATCGAAGTTATTAAACGTCTTGCTGAAGCTGGGGTTGAGATCGTTTTTTACGGTGATGATTTAGCTTATAAAGAAAGAACTTTTTTCTCACTCAACCAGTTTCGGGAGTTTATACTACCATGCCATAAGAAAATATTTCAATTTTGTAAGAAGAGAGGTATGAAAGTAATATTACATTCTGATGGAAAAATTGATGAATATCTACCTGACTTAGTAGATGCAGGATTAAATGGCATTCAAGCTCTGGAAGCCACTGCTGGAGTTGATTTAGCAGGATTAAAAAAAAATCTCGGGGACCGCTTAAGTTTTTTAGGGGGGCTAGATTCCTCAGGAATTCTTTGTTTTGGAACTCCTAAAGATGTTGAGGATGATGTAAAGAAATGTATCAAAGCAGCTGGTCACGGAGGAGGCTATTTTGTGGGACCAAGCCACGATATTTTAAATATGCCATGGGAAAATGTGTTAGCCATGAGAGCCGCTATTGAAAAACATAGAAAATATCCATTGACTTTTTAACCGAAATTCAAATCCAATTTTTTGACTTTTTCATTATTTAAGAATAGCAATTATTAGTGATAAAGAGGGAATATTAACTTCAAATTCTAAGGTCTTGTTAGGGTGATGAATACTAGACGGGGTGTCAATTTTTTGATAAGTTCCAGTGAAAAGTTCTATTGTTTCAACCTTTAAGTTGAATTTTGATATCTCAATCTTTATAGTTACTTTTTTATCACGACTAGATAAATTAAATGCCACAATAACACCCGTTCTAGAACCCTCATCCACATGGAGGTGAATCAGCGGGGAAATGCCATAGAAAGTACCCCGTGCTAGTACCAACTTAATTATTTTATAGAGAGTTATTGCGTTTTGTAAAGCTTTATATTTTGGACTGTTTTTATCATTCAAACCACCAATTCCAATATGTCTAACAACAGAACAATACCACCAAAACTGGAGCATTTTCTCATTGTCACTGTGTTCATTGATATGCAAGTAAAGTGGGATTGAATAGGCTAAGTTGTATTCGTATAATTGGAAAGCCCTACGAGAAATTAAATCTTGCATTGGATTCCACATACATTCAAATCCCCAATTCTCATCAAAACTATGTGGCAAGTTATGTTGGTAATAAAGTTGATTGCCCACACCCCGATCATGGGCTTCAATCAGAATATCGGGGTATTTTTTCTTAATATTTTGAATTACCCGAAAAATATTGTGAGCATGAGTTTGTCGATTCATTGGAACTTCATGTCCATGATCTTTACTATAACATCCTGTAAGATCTTCTAAAGGATTTCCTATGTCTGTAAAATCAAACATTAAAAAATCCACTCCATCCTTCACCAATTCTAAGATTCTGCGGCTTTTTTCTTGAACCCATCTTTCATTCGTACATACAGAATATAAGTTTATATAAGGATCTGACACAACTTTTACGCCCTTTTGATTTTTTAGATAAAATTCTTCAGGTTCAGCTAACCCTTCAAAATTCATCATGAGATGTAATCCAAGCTTTAAATTATATTTCTCATGAATAGTTTTAGAGAATTCTTTTAAAGGGCCAAAGCGATTTTCATTCCATATTTCAGAACCCATGAAAGTGTTCCAACCAGGATCTAAATATAAGCATTCTGCTCCGATATCTTGTGCAATCTCCGCCTCATGATATAGATCCTCTAAAG
>JAHQWS010000007.1 GCA_029856295.1 Promethearchaeia archaeon | reverse complement strand
TTTGATTAGCTATCTAATTATGGAATTTATTGATAACCTAAACAAATTATATAAAGAAAAGGAAAACAAATTATATTTGATTCTGCTTATCTATCTTTTAATAGGATATACAGCACTAAGAATTTTCACATTAATGAATTTAGCATTAATAGGAGTTATTATTTATTTTCCGATTTTAGGATTTACCAGTTTCTTTTGGTTCCTATCATTATTCAAAAGAAAAATAACAGAATACTCAACTACAAAAATTATATTGCTTCTAATTATCGATTGTGTATTAATGATAATTTTATTGGTAGCAATTGTTGTAATTATTGTTGTTTCAATATTTTCTTACATTTTCTTTACTTCCCTTTTTCTGTTATATGGATGTTATAAAATGAGTAAAGAGATTGATGAGCGTATTTATTATAAACATGGAGCCTGGTTTTGGCGAGGTTTGGAATTTTGGGGCGGATTAAGCCTTTCGTTGTTCATTATTTATTTATCTTATTTAGGAACCTTTGAAGCAATGACTATGAAGAATGCACCAGAAATACTCAATATAGCATATATTGCGGTGATTATTGCAATAATCGGATTAGTTATATATGGTTTAATGCAGAGTTTTAGCAAAAAATTTAATGCATGGCTCGGTACATATTTTATACTTATTGCATTTTATACAGTTTATTTAGTCTTAAAAGTTTTTTTGGGACTAACTGGAGGAACTGGAGAATCTTCATCAATTTTTACTATAATCGGATTATTAGTTTTAGATCTTTTTATTTTATTATACTCAATTAGCTCCATCATAGGGAAACAAGGTGAATTTCTAGCAGAACGGTTCAAACATTTTAAGCAAGAGACGTTAATACTCTGGTTAATTTTTTCCAAAGCCGCGTGGGAATTCGCAGTCTATTTTCCGTACGGAACTTTAGGTATTGTTCAAGCTCTTGGAATTCTAGAGTATAATCAATTAGGGGCCCTTGTAGTTACCGTGACAAATATTAGCGTTTTAATAATTTTTATAATCCTTATTGTCGTTTTTGGTTATATTGGAATACAAGGTTATGAAGAGGAGAAAATAAGGCTAAAAGCAGGTAAAATTGAAGTATGGTTAGCTAAAAAATCCGGTGAAAGAACTGAGCATGTTAGACACGTTAGCAAAGTACGAGAAGGTGACAAAGATATAATAAATAAAATAGATGAATTTGAAACTACTGATGTACAAGATGAATCTGATCAAAATAAAATGAGTTAAATAGTTATTGTATTAAAAAAACTCATATTTTTTTATTCCTTCTAATTTATGTATATCTAATTAGATTATAAATCAATTAACTCTATGGATTTCTCCCAAGAGTTTGAATTGATTAATTTTATCTTATTTTTGAAATCTTCAACCGCAAAATTATTTTCATTTAATATAATCTCATCCACTTTAGAGACTATTTCATTTTCCACAGTTTCTAATTTTTTCAAATAATTTTTCCTCTCAGATCCCTTACCCCAGCCATTAAATGATGCTATAGACGAAGTATGTTGGCACCAGAACCATTTAGGATTTAATTTTGAATAAGGTCCCGGCTCAAGTACTCTTTGATCCTCGATAGGAAAGGCATAAGGCTTAAATAAACTTAAACATGGAAGGGTGCTGCCCGTAAACCAATGAATTGATTTTTTTCCTTTTCTAAGATGAGAAACTTGAGATCCTGTAGATTCAAATCCCCCATGCATACAAATTCCAGCATCATGCTCCCTTAAAAATTCCATCATCAATTTAGGAGTGATTTTTTCTCTATTTTCTCTCAGTAATATTGTTGATTTACCACCTCTGGAATATGGGGTGGGTTTTTCAGAAATGTTAGCACCTGTAAAAGTAGAAGCAAAGTCGAAATCATTATCATCTTTGCAATAACCCTTTTTTATAGCATGCTGTATTATACCTTCTCTTCTGAAATCTCCTTTTCCTCTAATCGAAATTTCATTTGAAATAGATCTTACATCTTTTACTCTCTCGGCTATCCACCAATCATCTGCTGTTTCCAATACATAAGCTTCCATTGGATCTGCAATTATAAAAGAATTGTGGTACGTCCAACTAGGGTCATTGTAAGCACAACCTCCCCCTTGATGATACTCTTCTAACAAATTTGATATTATATTTAATGCATTAAATGCTGTTTTTCCTCTTTCAAGACCAAGCCTTAGTAAATCCATGCCTAATAAGCCATTACTCCTTAATGGTGCATGAGTATAAACAGCTTCATTACCTATAGCGACCCCATATTCATTTACACCCATTTCTGCCCCCCACATCCACCATGGTTGACTCATTAAAACAGCAGCAGTCTCAGGGACCTGTGGAATTGTAATATAGGTACATTTAACGTCCTCTCCCTTAGAGTACCGTATTCTTGGTACATATGTTATTAGCTGAGCTTCATCTTGAGGTCTATCACTATTCTTTCCAAATATAACACTTTTATCCTTTGTTGAATTATTTAGTGCTACAAGAGTATCGCACAATTATGTAATCATCTCTTCTGATTTTTGCCATCCATCCTTGTTAATCTCTATAACTTGTTTAGTAAATTCTTCATCAGATAAAGAATCTTCCCGTTGAGTTAACTCGTTGACGCGAAGGAGTAATTCATTTTCGATGGCTCGCAATCTTTCATAATAGGCTTTCCTTTCAAGGTTTTCTTTTTTGGGTTTTTTAACTAAAGATACTATATAGTTATCATGTCGAGTCCAAAACCATTCTGGATTTATTTCTTTATAAGGTCCAGGTTCAATTACTTTCTGACCATCAACTGGAAACACATATGGTTTAAATATTCCCAGACAGGGTACAGTATTTCCCGTAAACCAATGAATTGACCTTTTATTTCTTCTCAGATGAGATACTTGTGATCCTACAGAGCGATCGCTTCGACCATGCATACAAATTCCAGCAGTCTCATGCTCCCTTAAAAAATTCATCATCATTCCAGGTTTAATATTGCCTTTATTTTGAGCTAACTGATTTAATGAACATCCATCTCTACTTTCCAAGGGAAATATTTCAGGTAAAGGAGAAGGAGAGAATATTATTTTAAAATTAAAATCATTGTCATCTTTACAATAACCTTGTTTTACTGCATGTTGGATTATACCTTTCTTTCTCATATCACCTCTACCCCGAATAGAAATATTATTGGAGATCGAACGAAAATCTTTGACAATTTCTACAATCCACCAATCTCCAGCTGTTTCTAGAACATATGCTTCTTCAGGATCAGCAATAATCATTGAATTGTGGTAGTTTAATCCTTTTTTATTATGAGCCCCTCCTTGCCCATATTTTTCTAATAAATTAATGATAATTTCTAATGCTTCTTTTGCTGTTTTTCCCCTTTCTAATCCAAGCCTTAGCAAATCCATTCCTAAAAGCCCTGTTTGCTTAAGCGGTTCCTTAGTCGCTACTGCTTCATTACCGATTGCAACATCATATTCATTGCAACCCATTTCACATCCATACATCCAATAGGGCTGGCTCATTAAAATAGCAGCAGTTTCGTTTACTTGGGGAATAGTAAGATGAGTACATTGAACCTCTTCTCCCATTGAGTATTTCGTTCGAGGAATATACGTAATTAATTGAGCTTCATTGCTAATTCTATCACTATTCTTGCCAAAGATTACAGTTTTATCTTTAGAGGCTGATGTTAAGCTAACAAAAGTATCACACATAATTCTTGTCCAATTTTACTATGTTATTTTATTTTATGAAAATCTTTAATTTCTTTTAGTTAAAATTGAAAAAAAATATTATTATTATTTAACTAACTTTAGTATATTTATTTAGTTTTGGAGATAAATTGAATAATATTGACCAACGAGAAAGAAAAAGTTTGGATATTTACATTTGAATATGCGGGTATTGCCAAGGTAGGTGGTCTTGGCGAAGTTCCTGCTAACCAAGCAAAATATTTAAAAAAAGTTTTTGAAGTTAACGTTTTTATTCCATCTCATGGACAAATTGAACGATTAAAAGAAATTACAGAATTAGAAAAATTATCATTTACTTGTAAACGCCAAGTTGCCCTTAACCAAATCGGAATGGCTGAATCAAAAATTTCTTGTGAGATCTCCTATTTTAAATGTAAATTAAATGGAATAAATATAATATTGTTATCAGGAGAGAACACTATTACAAGTAAATACTTAGATGATACTATTGTATATAATCCTGATACTTTTGATATGAAAATGCTTTTATTCAGCATTGGAATGAGATATTATGTAAAGTATTTAATTGCTAATCAAAAAACAGCGGTACCAGATATTATTCATATGCATGATTATCATGTTGTAATCCCATTTATAGGTATCAAGCAAGAATTATTGAATAGTAATTTGAATATTCCATCAATAATAACAATTCATCTTTTAACTTGGCCAAGATATGAGATTGATTATTATCATGACTGTGGTATTGATAATACTCCCATAAAAGTACTTTTAAAAGATGGGATCAAATCATTGACCATACAAGAAATTTTTGATTTCTGCGAGGAGCCTCAAAAAGAGAAGGAAGAATACTTACCACCTACAGTTGAAAAGATTGGTGCATTTATCAGCGATTTAGTCACAACTGTAAGCGAATCTTACCTATATTCAGATATTATACCAAACCTTGGTAAAGATTTAATTGAATTCAAATCTGATTTTGTATGGGATGGATGTGATTGGGATTATGATGAGACTTATAGAAAGGTAATTGATAAACTAGGCAACGAGATATGTGAAGTGCTACAAATTCCCAATAAATCTTTAATAACTACGAATCACATGAAAGATTATTTATTAACTTATAAATTAAGTCATTTAAAACAGAGTCCTTTAATTAAATCAAAAAAAGTATTAGCCGCAATAAATGAAATTTCGAATGGAAATTCTTTTATTAAAACTGGAAATATTAAATCTTTTAATGATTCTGGTCCTTTAGCTATAGCTACCGGAAGGATCTCACGTCAAAAAGGTTTTGATACAATACTTGAAGCAATTCCAGATGTTATAAAAGCAATTCCTAATGCAAAATTTTTACTGTTAATTCTTCCAACAGAATATAGTTTAAATGAAATTAATAAATATGCTCATTTTGTTAAAGAATATCCTAAAAACCTCCGGATAGTTTTTGGAATCGCAGCAGAGATTTTTCAAATTGCTCATATTGGAGCAGATGCATATTGTGCATTATCCCGATGGGAACCCTTTGGTATAATCGCATTAGAAGCAATGGCATCAAAATTACCGGTTATCGCTACTAAAGTAGGAGGTTTACAAGAATCAATTATCGATATACGAACAGATCCCGAAAACGGAACCGGGATATTGATTGAAAAGGATAATCCAATTCAATTTTCAGAAGCTTTAATATCAGTTTTTAAATTAGCTGAAATTTCAAATTCTAAGAATAACGGCGGAATTGTTTCAATAGTTAATAGTATCCCTGATAAAACTATTAGAAATCAGGTCTTATCAGATAAAAATTATTATAATAAGATTAGAGAAAACTGTTATAGAAGAGTGAAGGAGCATTTTGGGTGGCAAATTGTCACAAAAAAGCTAAATGTGTTATATAGAAAGGTTATGCAGTTATGTAATAAAAGTTGATAAGTTAAGGATTTTTCATGAGGTAAGTGTAAATTCCATTTTTTCTATTTTAAAATTTAACTTGAGTTCCAAAATGGATATAAATGTTGGATAATTGCATCATCTTTGTCAGGGATAATTTCCAATTCATTTCGAATCCATTCGGAGATCCATTTATATTTATCTTTAAATCTGGAATCCATGAACACGATTGCCCCTTTGTCAACAATTTTCCTTATTGGTCTGCCGGAAGCTTGATTTGCCCGTTGTACAGCAGGATATAAATAGGCAAAATTCCAGCCTTGCTTATTAAATACTTTATCATAATATTCTATTTTTGCATTAACCCTCGGTGTAGGTAAATGGTATGGAAATCCAGCAATGATTACAGAGTTCATATAATCTCCCGGATAATCCTCACCCTCTGAGTTTCTTCCCCCACATACACCCAGTAAAACAGCACCATTTTCTCGATTACTTGCCATGGATTTAAAATCATTAACCAAAAAAGCATTTTCTGAAGCAGATAATCCCGGTTCTTCTACAAACAATTTTCTTTTATTTTTTTCAGTGATAACTTCAAGATTATTGTCAAGTAAACCCTTTAAGATTTTATACGAAGCGCAAAAAATGCCTACATTAGCTGGGGTACAATATAAAACTTCATTGATTTTGTTTATTATCTTTTTATACATAAGAGGTGTTCTATTTTCTCTTTTAGTGTCAACACCTTCGGTTATAATTGCTTTAATATTTTGTTTTTTAAAGGGTGAATCTGCGATAATTCCTTTATAGCTTTTCCCACTTTCATGTAGGCCCATTAAATGATTAAATACATATGGATTTACTGTTCCAGAAAGATTTAGACATGAATGACAATTTTTTAAAACTGGTACGGCAATTTCCCTAGGATCTAATGCTACAATTTCAAGAACTATGGTTTTCCTTTCTTTTATTTTTTGAACATTATAACAAAAGAAATAATTCTCTAATGAATAATTCTTAATCCACTTTAACCAAAATTCTGCTAATGCCCCCACAAAATCTCTTGAAATTTCACCATTAGCTAGCTTTTCTTCGTGGATAGCTATACTAAACTCGTGAAGAGCTTTAATAAAGTTTTCAAATTCGTTTAAATCGGCAAAACCAAGCTTTTTATAAATTTTTTCTAAAAAAATATCGGGAACTATTGCCTTTTCCTCTGTTTTTAAAATGTCCTTCTTTTTATTAAGATGGTCATATAAAATATTAACGAAACTTAGCATTAACACGGGTGATTGATACATTTCTAAATCTTTCAAACAAATTCTTAATGAATACGGTGTTATTCTCTCCGAATTAACATCCGTCGCCACATCAATAATATTATGACATTCATCAATTACTAAAATACATTTATCAATTTCGCGCCCTATAAATTTTAAAAACGTCTCTCGTATGGAAGGATTAAAAATCCAATTATAATTACAAATTACTACCCTCATTTCTTCTAATAAAAATTTAGATAAAAAATAAGGACACAACTTATGAGTAGCACAAAAATTAATAAGATCTTCAGCATCAATGGGTTTTTCGAAAAGATCTGGAGCTATTAGTACAGGTTTATCAAACTCATCTCGTTTTTTCAACAAATTTAAAAAATGGCTACAATTTCTGTTTTTTCTTAAGTCTCTACAGACAGCCATAGATTCTTTTGGATTTAGTTTCAATGATAATAGTGTTTTATTGAGACACATTTCATTTCGGCCTCGTATTGATAGTCCATTTATTTTGGCACCCTTTATATCGTTCATATTAATAAATCTTGAAATTTTAATTAATTCTTTAATAACCCTTGTATTTTGAGAATGTGTACGGCATAAGTAAATTATTTTTAAGTTGTTTTCAATAGCAACAGGAAGAAGGCTGCTCAAAGCAATAACAGTTTTGCCGGTGCCATTTGGGGCAACTAACAAAACAATCTTTTTAGATCTTGCGCTTTCTTCGATTTGTTTAATAATATTTTCCTGTGATTCCCTAAACTGCTCATAAGGAAAGAAATGTAAATAATTTATTTTTTTAGATAACTGTGTTTTATTCAATATTTTAATTTTTGGCTCATTATTTAAATCATTCGAGGTGTTTTTATCCTTTTCAATATTTATACGACCAGTTTCAATTTTTAATTTTCCACCTTTCTTGAACCAATAATTACCACAAAGTTTACAATAAAGACCCTCTTTCATGCGATATAAGAGATTTCCACACTCGGGACAAAATTTCATAGTATTTTTCCATTAAATTTAAGTATAATATATTAGCTGATTGACCATTTAAATTAGTAAGGACTATAAAAGTTTAATTATTAAGATTATTTTTAAATAAAAAAAACGAGCAATATGTTAATATGAGTAATAAATTCGATTGCAATGAATTTGTAAAAAAGCTATCTTTTCCCCGTTTACCCGGTTCGGATGGGGAGAAAAAAGCTCAAGAACTTATTGAATCCGAACTTAAAGCTCTAAATATTGATCATTATAAAAAAGAATCATTTATTTATACTAGATTTTTTATGAACTTTTTACTAAGAATCTATAGTTTTTTAGTCGGGATGCAAATGATTTTTTTAATTATTTTATTATATTTCCGTCTTTTCTATTTAGTCATTCTTCTTGCTTTCGTTTTAATGATAACAGCACTCTTTAGTCGAGAGATTAGAAAAAAGATTCAATTCAAATTCACAAAAATTGGGAAAAAAAGGACTTCTGTCAATTATGTTGTAGAGTTTCCAGCTAACCATAAAGATAAAGATAAAAAACAAAATATTATTGTCTTCGCTCATTATGATTCGATTAGTATGAGCTTTCATCCAATATTCGATGGAGTAATTTTCTTGTTTTCCCTAGTTGGTGGAGTTATATTTTCACTTCATATTATTTTTATCACTACACTATACATTTTGAATATGATTCCATCTATTGAACTTATTCAATTTTTTTATGCATTTTTTTTAGCTGGTTTTTATAGCTTACAAATATTTAACAAACGGCATAATAAATCTTTTGGAACAGCGGATAATGCCACAGCTGTAGCTAATAGTTTTTATTGTATTGATTATTTTAGTAAAAACTCACTAGAAAATACGAATTTAATTTTTGTCTTAACAGGTGCAGAAGAAGTGGGGGATTATGGTGCAGATTCCTTTATAAAAAAACACTATACTGAGTTTAATATAAGCAATACCTTTTTCTTTATTCCAGACACAGTCGGAGCTAATAAGGAGACAAATCTTTATGCTTATGCTCAGGGTTTGCCGAAAAAACAGTATTCTCCAGTAATTAAAAAAAATATTGAAGAACTTTTAAGTGCTGGTCAAGAATCTTATAAAATTAAACCATTATATATTCCTCCATTAATACACTTTAGTACAGATCATGCACCATTAAAACCATTTGGTTATGAATTTATGATCTTTCTATCGAATGCTCCAATTCATTCTGAAAAAGATAATATAAATAATTACCATCCGAAAATGTTAGACGATTTTAATGCTTTTTTGAGAGATTTAATTATTCTGATGGATAAAAACTATAAATATAAAACTTAATTTATTAGGATAATTTTATTTAAAAAATGAGTATTAAAAATAGGCTACAGTTTAAAGAATTGATTTCTGAGAGTTTATTAAGAGATCTAATTCTATTTTCATTCTTATTCATTCTTGTTATTGCCCAAAACTGGGATAGTATACTTTTACTTCTATTTCCTCTTATTACTTTCATTTTTGCCCTATTTTTTAAAATGATCGATACCGTAAGACAAGAAAGTAAAACTGAAGATACCCTCATTATATACAATCCATTAGGATCAGAAAAAGTTTCCTCTCATAGATTGAATTTTAGTGCGTTTATTCAATTAATTTTGTTATTCTGGTTTGGAGCAGAGTCGCTTTACCATCCTCAGTTAATTGACAATTATTACATTTATTTCATTTCTATTTTCATATTCTTTTATACATTTGGTTTTTATTCGGTCTTTATTGATTTATGGAAGTATAGTAAACTAGAGATAATTATCGAAAATTTTGATGCTAAAAATTCTCGAAAAGATCATGATAATTTAGATAATGTGATTTCTTTCCTCAAAATGAAAAGTTTTAAAATAATTTCTATTATTAATTTGTTAGTCTTTATAATTTTAAATGCGTTGAATATCTTATTTGCTTTTTTAACCTTCGATGAAATCATGCCAAGATTTGAATATATCTTACCAGGGACAGGTTTTGAAAATTCTGAGCCAATAAAATTATCATTTATTATCTATGCTATTATTACTACACCACCCCTGATCTCTATTGCTTTTTTAATTATAAACTATAAGGATATCAATAATTTTAGCGAAGAAAAATTAAACAAAATCGTCAGTTCATTACCTAAAGGAACTCAAAACAAAATTATAGAAAACCTTATATTGTTAAATGAAAATTTTAAAAATAAACTAAGATTGGAATAAGATTTTTTTAAAAATAAAAATAACTATATCTTAAAAATTAGATGAGAACAATGTCTCGACAATTGCTCTTTAAGGTAATTGTTGTCGGTGCTGGTGGTGTTGGAAAATCGACAATGGTTAAAAGATTAACAACAGGGCTATTTATACCTCAAAAAATTACAATAGGAACAGATTTAGCTTCCATTACAATCGATATGGGAGATAAAGGTTCTGCGAAACTGCAAATATGGGATTTTGCGGGAGAGAAGCGTTTTCGATTTTTCTTACCAAATTATGCTCGAGGAGCATTGGGCTGTGTACTTTGCTACGATATTACAAGATATCAAAGTATCGAGAGTTTAATTGAATGGTATGATATTGTTAAAAATAATGCTGCCAATCCTGTGTTTGTCCTAGTTGGAGGCAAGTCAGATTTAGCTGAAAAAAGAGTTGTTGATTTTAAGAAGGGTAAAGAATTTCAAGAAAAGTATAAAATTGATTACTTCTTTGAATCCTCATCTAAATCAGGTGAAAATAATCGTCTTATTTTTCAGACTTTAACAGAAGGGATACTGGAAAAAAAAATTTCTTAATAACTATTTCATCAACTAATGTTTTATTTCTTTTGTAGTTAATATTAAATTGGCGAAAATCTTTAATTCTAAGATAATAATTACATACAGTGGATTAAAATAATTAGAAAAACTTGACTTTCAAAGATAGAAGATAGTTAATTCATCTTATTATTTTTTAAGGAATTCCAATGTGCCCTAATAAAATTTATATTACCGCTGATCCCATAGTAGCGGATTTATCTAAATCAGATGAAGTAGCTGTAGTTGAAAACCGAATATTAAATAGTAATAATATAACGATGTTGAAAAATAATGCGAGATTTGGTATTTTGGACGGATATCTGGCAACGACTGATATAGAAAGGCAAATTGAAATGATTAAAGTGCATAATATTATGGTTACACGTTTAACAGTGGTCGCCCTTCCCGGAATGATTAACCGGAACCGAGGTGATATTATTAATGTTGCTTCTATTTTTGCGTATATTCCATTAATAGCAAAATTGCTGTATAATCCTTGGGAAGATTTAGAATTCTTTATTAATAATGTGGATTTATGAGCGCTTAAAATTAATCTTTTCCGTGAACGAGTAATTCCAATATATAAAATTGTCGTTCGCTATTTGTTGGATATATATAAGTGTATGTTTATAAAAAATTAAAAATTAAATTCGTATTAATTAGCTTTCATTAGATACTCTAGATTTAAAATATCTAAGATTTAAAATATAAATATACGACTATAGAAATAATTAATTATATTGATTAACTTTAAAGTTTATTTCCGCAACTATGGCAAAAATTTGCTTTCTTAAGGTTTTCAGAGCCGCATCTTTCGCAAATTAAAGTGTTTTCTTCCTCTTCAAGAAAAGTCATTCTTTCGTATCGCGTATACAATTTTTTAAGTTCTTCTTTTTTAGAAGCAAGTTTAAATTCTTCTATATTTCTCCCTATCAAACGGATTATTCTCTCAAATTCATTCCATTCAGAAGACTCAGACTCCACTTTTGATTTAGGCTGAACTAGCCTAATAATAATTCCATCATGGTACATAAATAC
>JAHQWS010000006.1 GCA_029856295.1 Promethearchaeia archaeon | reverse complement strand
GTTATAAAGACCTTGTTATGCTGGAGTAGGGATTTTGGTCCAAAGTAAAATTGCTATTATAAGGCCATACACTGCTAACGCTTCACACAATGCTACGACTAAAAAAGCCTTAAAAAAAGCTTCTTCCCTCTCCGTCAATGTTGCTATTGCTGAAGTACCAACCGTTTTTAATGCATAACCGCTCCCTAATATCGCCATACCGACAGATAAACCCGCAGCTAAACCTAGCATTCCAGCTGTACCCGCTCTATAATATTCAATATTATCCGAACTCGTCCCCTGAGCTGCAGCGTAAGTGATAAGCCCGTTGACTGAGAGAAATACGACTGCTATTAAAAATAATTGGTACATTATAAGTAATGAATAAAATTTTTTCTTACCGTTCATAATCATCATATTAAGATTTATTTACACTATTAAGAGAAATAAATTAATAATTCCGTATAAAGATTTCTATCTTTTTATTAAATTTCTTCTTTCCTTTTTAATATCTCAATTGATAACTTAGAAATTTAATTAATTATATTAGTTAAATACATTGAATTTACTCTTGAACTTTCAGAAAAAAATTTTGTATTTCTCAGAATATTATAATTTTATAATATTAATTCTTGCTTTTTGATATTCTTCAAATTGCGAGAGTTATTTTTTTTCTCTATTTAGACGTTAAATCTTCGGAGAGTATTAATCAATTAATTGGACATTTAAACTTTCTAAAATATTATTTTATTGATAACTAGTTATATTTAATTACTGTGGAATGGTTTTACCTAGCTTTGTAAAAATGTGTCCTGTATGCGGAGAAGTAATACTTGAATAATGATTAAAAAACAAAAATATTAGCTTAATAAGCAATAGGCTTTAATAAAAAGTAGTCCCATTCTATTTGGATATTGAATATTCGGTAATAAGGTTTGAAATTGAGAAGGTGAAGGATATTATATCAGAAGAAGTTGAAAAAGAATTTGATAAGAAGGCTAAAGATATTGATAAAGAGGTAAGGTATATTTCTAAGAAGTATTTTTAATTTAGAGTTCAAAATTTAAATTTATAAATTTAAAGAAATGGTACATAGTAGTAAGAATAATAAAAAAGAGATTGCAAAGAAACAGGTGATTCTCGAATTAATTCTTCTAATTATTGTTATTCTCATTCTAATATCTCTTTATTACTTGTTTATCCTCTTTGGAGCATTACCTATAATTATCATTTTAATCATTCTATTCCCTTTTTTACTTGCAATTGACCCTCTTTTACGAGAAAGGAAAAAATCTCTATATTCAAAAATTTTCCCTAAAAAAAAGAAAGCTTTAAAAGAAGACATCATATATCGGAAGAAATTAAGAGATAGTGATCTATCATCTAAAAAAAGAGTTCCCCCAGTGAATCTAAATTTTAAATATAAAAAGCCAGCGATTCGTAAATGTAGTAATTGTGGAATGATATTAGCTAGTTTTGTTAAAAAATGTCCTATATGTGGAGAAGAAGTAATTGAATAATGTATAGTAAGAAATATTTTATGGATTTTTTAAGGCTTAAACCACTCAAAAAAATAATAACTGTTTGTTAAAGGATTTGCGATCACAAATTTCTTTCTAACAGATGTGGCCAATCTTCCCGCTCTGACCATGTCGATGGCTGTGATTTTTGAATCATGGGGGAGAACGTGGACAATAAAAGGGGAGTGCTCTAAGCCGGGACCTTTTTTATACACTACAAAATCTGCTCCAAATTTAAGTCCTGGTCTCGGGATGTATCCTTTTTCTCTCAAATCCTTATAAATAACATATTTTTCTTCAAATTTATGATGGCTGTTTTTTCCAATTTCATAAAGTTCTTCACGGCTTATTAATTGATTTGATTTTACATCAAGAATAGTTATCTCATTTTTTTCAAGCAAATAACAAGCTTCTATAAGAGATAATTCTGAAGGCTTAGAGAAATATTCTAATCTAGGTTTATTAATACCTAGTGGAGAACCATAAAATCCTTTTTTTACGTATAGATAAGATGCATAAAGGGGATTAAAAATAATAACTCTTGAATTAATAAATTTCGCTGGAATTTTCTCGGGAATTTCCTCGCTCATATCTTCAAGCGAGATTTGATCATCAATTTCCTTACTCATCAATATAGAATTATTCAGAATAATTTATTAAACCTTTCAAATTCTTAAAAATGGGATAAAATTATTTATATTTCGAAATGATTAATTGTAATATTGGTACTCAGTTATTTTAAAAATTATATCGATAATATATACTTTCAATGGAGGTTCAAAAATGGCTATAAAAAAGGCAAGATTAGCAGGACAATGGTATCCTGGAAATAAGGAAGCTTTATTAAATAAATTAGATGAGTGTTTTACAGATACCACATTTGGACCTGGAGAGAAACCAGCATCATTAATACAAGAGAATAGGACAATTATTGGAGGAGTTTCCCCCCATGCTGGAATTAATTTCTCAGGGGAATGTGCTGCTCACACATATTTAAATTTATTTAAGGAAAAAATACCTGATACTGTTATTGTGATTGGTTTTGAACATAATAGTCATGTTAATCCTTCTATATTAGTAGAAGGTGAGTGGGAAACACCAATCGGTAATTTACTAATAGACACTCAATTATCAAATGAGATTATTAATATAAGTAAAACTTTGAAATCAAACGAAAGAGTTTTTTTGCATTCTTCAGAAAATAGTCTAGAGCTACAGATGCCTTTTATAAAATATTGTGCTGGAAAAAATGATGTTAAAATAGTGCCGATTAAATTTCGTACTCATGAATATAAAATACTAAATAATATAGCAATCGATATTGCGAATGCGATTAAATCCGTAGAAAAAGATATTGTAATTGTAGCATCATCGGATATGTCCCATGAAGATATTAGTTCTAAAAAAGAATTAGAAATTCTTAAAAAAAATGATCATCGTGTAATTGAACAATTTTTAAATTTAAATGCTGAAAATGTACTTAATCCTGAGAAACTTATTCCTGACGGTGATTTTCTTAATACATTTAAAAGAGTAACGGTATGTGGGACCATAACTATGACGACTTTAATTTTAATATGTCAAAATTTAGGAGCTAGCAAGGGCCAACTCTTAAAATACTATACAAGTAGCGAAAGAACGGGTTCTCTCGGAGGATATTGTGTTGGTTATTTTTCTGGTATTATCATTAAATAATATAAATAATGTAATTTAATATAAATTAAAATAAGTTTTATTGAGATAAGATGTCAAAAGAAACGAAAGATGAAGATTTTGTTGGACTGTTGAAACGAATGAAAACTGATATGAAAAGCCCATCTGTTATCGGCGATGCGCTTGATAAACTTGAACTATTACAAAATGAAAATGAACAGTTAAAGGATCAGCTAAGTAAAAGCATTAATTTAATACATTCTACAGACCAAGTCCTTCAGAAAGCATTAGATGAAAAAGAACGCTTAAAAGAAGATGCTAGGGTAGCTATGGAGAAATTAGGTGTAGATATAATCGATTTGAAAAATCAAAATTCAGAACTAACTAATAAAGTGAAAGATTTACAGAATATATTCCTTAAAAAAACCGAGGAACTCCAACAAAAAGAAAAAGAAATTTCTGGATTAAAGACTATTGCAGAAACAGGTATGCCTCAAACAGATTCTGCCGTATCTCAAGCCCTGGTTAAAGATCTTTCTTCTGAATTATCAAAAAGAAAAGCTCAAATTTCGGATTATGAAAATCAAATAAAAAACCTTGAAGCCCAATTTGAGGGATTAATACAAGAAATTAATATGAATAAATCAAAAGGGGAAATCCTTACCCAACCTCAGGAAATATCGCCTGAATTGGCAAAAAAAGATAGATATATATATGAGTTAGAAGAGAGAATTAGAAATCTTGAACAACATATTGCAGATCTAGCCGAAGAAAATGTGAATTTAAATAAAAAGGTAACTGAACAAGAATTAGCATTGGCTGTAGATTATGTTGTGCCTGTTGTAGAAGCGACGACTACTGCAAAAAAACCTGAACCTGAACCTACTTCAATATCGGTTAGTACTTTAGAAACTTTATGTCAAGATCTTCAATCTGATTTAAATAGATATAAGAGAATTATGGATTCCCTTAAAGTTGAAAACAATGAACTTAAAAAAGCTTTGGAAGCAAAAGGAGTTTCAACAGATTTTGAAGAAGTCAATGCTCTCAGAAATGAAAATATTTCACTTAAAGCAAGAATTTTAGATTTAGAAAAAACAATGGAAGAGCAAACATTAGAAGTTACTTTATCGCTTGATTCTGAAAATAATATAAAAGAGCTCCAAAACCAATTGAACGAAAAAGAGATTCTCATAAATGAATTAAAAGCCTCTCAAATTACTCAACCTATAGCCCCCAGCGGTCCTATGTCTAATTTAGTTGAAGATCTACAAGCTAGGATTAATAAAATGAAGATCGCATTAAATGAAAAAGATAAGATAATTGAAGATTTAAAAAGTAAGGGTTAATAACACCTTTCCATTAACTAAAACTCTAAAAACTATTAATCCCTCCCTGCTTCTTTATCATCTAAGAATTCAAATAACTAATATCATTTATTATACTATTTTGTAAAAAACTACATATTTTAAAAAAAAATAAAATGGTTAAAAAATTACTTAAGAATTAATGAGAAGCAGTAAAAAAGATCTGCCATCAATCTTTTTTGTAGGTCATTTTGCCATTGATACAATTATAAGATTTAATAAAGAACATAAGCCAACGCTAGGCGGAAGCGTTTCATTTGGTTCATTATCATTAAGAACCTATACCAAAGATGTTAATATTAGTATTATCTCAAATTTGGGAAGCTTGAATTTTGATAGGTCTTTATTAGATATAGTACAAACAAAGGATATTGATTTAAATGGGATTAAATGGACAGATACTAATAACACAAATTTTGTATTAGATTATTTTAATCATTCAAGATCTTTGACTCTTAAATCGAGAAGTCCTGATCTTAAATTTGAAGATATTCCTAATGAATATCTTAATAATCCTCCTGATGTAATCGTTCTCGCTCCTTTATGTAATGAAATCTCTTTTGATTATATAGGTAAAATATTGAAAATCTTTCCTGATGCATATATCGGAATTGATCTTCAAGGTTTCATAAGAAAAATCGAAAATGGTCATGTATCCATCGAAAGAGATGAAAAAATTATAGCAAATATGGAGAAAATTATAAATTTAATCGGCGAAAGGTTAATTTTAAAAGGCTCAGAAGAAGAGATGAAAATTCTTTCTGGGGAGAATGATATCTATAAAGCAATGAATCATTTTGATTATTTTGATTTTAAAGGAATATTTATTATGACATTAGGAGAGGTAGGATCATTAATCCTAAAGAAAGGAGAAAAAATTCTAAATATAGCTGCATTTCAATCCAGTGGAGTTATTGATGAAACTGGCGCAGGCGACGTATATTTTGCTATCTTTTTATATGAGTTTATTATTTCCGATAAGACATGGAATTCAATTGAAAAAGCAGCTTGGTTTGCATCCTCAGCCGCTTCTTTTAATGTAGAAGCAATGGGGGCCAATGGGTTTCAACATAAAACGCATGTTCAAAGTAGAATTGTTAAAAAAAAATATATCAAATAGAGTAGGGGATAGTTATACATATTAATAGTCATTTCGCTATTGGAGTTATAATTGCTTCTATTTTTAACTATTACTTTGGTTTTTGCTTTTTTGAATTCGCAGGAATTGTGTTTTTCGCGTTTTTAAGCGATTTTGATGTATTTTTTTCCAGATATGCCAAAGACCAAAACCATCGAAATCTAATTTCACATAGTATTATTCCAAGTATCATCATCATTGTTTTAGGTCTACTTATCTCTTGGCCGGCATTAGTAATTAGTGGATTTGCTTATTTTACGCATGTGATGGTAGATATGTTTGACTGGGGGACCAATCTTCTTTATTTTCCTAAAAAGACTTTTGGACCAAGACTATTCATGTCAAAAGAAGAAGAGGAAAATCTATTAAAAATTTTAACTCAGTACAAAAATGGAGCAAGCTTTTTCGATTTCAAATACTATAACAGTAAACTGGCCTTAATTATAGAAGCGCTATTATTTGTTTTAATGATGGTATTTATTATTTTACTTGCTTTTGAATATATCCTAATTTCTCTCATTTATTTTTTAGGATTGTGTTTTCATTTATCTAGACATTATCATTTAAAGAAGATCGAAAAAAATTAATTATAATCCTTAAGATTTGGAAAAAATAAGGTGGGATCGATAATGATTGATGGACTAAATAAAATGTATGAACATATAAAGGTATCTGTAAACTCAAAATTATCCGATCCGGGATTCAAGTTCACATGTGAAATTAATGGTAATAAATTAAGAGAGTGTATCACTGAATATTTTTATAAAGAGGAATCCGAATTAAAAGCCGAAGATCGTTCAAGGTTCTTTTCCAAATCTGTGTTAACTTGTTTAGAAGTCGGTTTGGAATTATGCATAAAACAAAAAAAGTTAAAAATGGAGGAAATTTGCACTGAAGCCGATTTTATTATAATAAAAGACAAAAATAATTTATTACACGTCAAATCAATTACTATAAAAGTAGATCCAAAAAAAGTTATTAATTACTCTAAGAAGATTAAAATATCACCATTTTAATTGATATAATAAAATATTTGAAAAATCACTTAATAAACAAATTATAGATAAGTAGTATCATGTTTGAAGATCTCAATAAAGTATACGAGGATTTAAAAGAAAAACTGGATTCAAAATTAAGTTCTCCTGAATTTAAATTTACATGCGAATTAGAGGGTAAAAAATTAAAAGATTGTCTAACTGAAGAATTTAACCTTGAAGAATCTGTTTTAATTGAGGAAGATCCCTCAAGGTTGCTTACTAAATCAGTTTTAACTTGCTTAGACTCTGGTTTAGCATTATGTATTAAACAAAAGGGATTAAGATTAGAGGAATTAATGACTGAAGCCGAATTTTATATAATCACTGATGAGAAGGGACTACTTAACATCGATTCGATTACTATTAAACTGAATCCAAATAAAATAGATAAAGTTCTACTTGATAATATAAAAAGATGTTTGAATTTTTATGAAAAAGCTTGTAATGAAAGGGCAGTCAAGATGCCTATCGTAATCGATTTTGAATTTGCCATATGAAAATCCTATCTTTTATTATAAAAACATTAAAAAGGCAAAATATTTGATAAAAATATTAAAAAGTGTATAATTAACACGAAATTTCTAAAAAAAATTGATAATATTATGTTCGAGGAAATGAAAACCAAGGTTAGCTTAACCTTAGACCAAGGGATGTTATTTAAATGCGATTTTGGCGAAATGAAAGTAAAAGATTGCTATATCGATGAAGAGCATCCTGAAGAAGTAGATATGTTAGGGCCGAATCCATCAAGGATGTTGGGATTGGCGGTTATGGGCTGTCTGAGCGCAAGTTTCATTTTTTGCTTAAAAAAAAGGAAATTCAATGTAGATGATTTAAAAGCTGAAGCAGAAATAACCATCGCAAAAAATCAAAAAGGGTTTTGGAGAGTAAAAAAAATAGATGTGAATATTAAACCGATAATTGATGATCCTGATGTGAAAAAACGAGCAGACCAATGTAAAAAGATGTTTGAACAATATTGTATAGTTACTCAGGCGGTGCGAGAAGGTATAAACGTAGAAGTAAACCTTGATTATTAAACTAAATAATCTCCTAATTGTAAAAAATAAAATAATTCTAATAATTAAAAAAATGTTAACTGTGATTTAAAATGGTTCGTGAAGAAAATCCAATAGTAGATATGAAATTAGAGAAGGATATGATTTTCAAGGTCAATCTTGGGTATAATAAACTAAAAGAACTTTTTATTGACGAGACATTGGATGAAAAATCCCAAATATGGGGTCCTGACGCCGCACAGCTCCTTGCCATGGCATTATTAGGTTGTTTAAATGCTAGTTTTCTCTTTTGCTTAAATAAAAGGAATTTAACTATTGATGACTTAGAAGCTCATGCGGAGGTTTCTTTTAAAAAAATCGAAAAAGGTTACATTAGAGTAGATAAAATTGATGTGAAAATTGTACCAAAATCAAATGATCTCGCAACCCTTAAAAGAATAAATCAGTGCATCAAGAGAATGAAAAATGAAAACATGTTTTTTGAGGAAACTTGTATCATAACCGAGTCAGTAAGACAGGGAATAGAAGTTAATGTGAATGTTGAAATTTAATCTTTATATCTCACAAAATTTTTTTTAAAAATTCATCACTTTTCCTACAATACCAACGCGACAGATTTCACCAAACTGCTCTCGAAATGTTTTTACGTTCAATGTACAGTGAAATAATGTAATGGAATTTAATATTGGTAAAAGTTTTTTAGCTTCTTGTTGGCTAAATTTAAAACCGTGCAAACCTCCTATTATGTGCAAATTGGAACTTTCAGGTATTCCTAATTTATTTCTATCTTGTAGAAACCGATTAAGTCCAGGATGGCAACAGCCACATAATAATATATACGAATTCGAAGCTTTAATATAACAGGCGTGTTCATATACGCCACCATAGTCAGAAGAGTAATAAGAATTAGTTAAGAGAATATTTGGAGATAGTTGCTTAATTTGTCCTGCATTTTGAACTTCTACTCTATTTTTAATCGGTACTTGAAAGCCCTTAAAATTGGCGGGTTTGTCCCAGTCCTTGTGTACATATACGGGGACATTATGGTTTTCCTTTAATATGCCCGGTAATCCATCAGTATGATCGTTATGGTTATGGCTAAGTATAACTGCGTCTATCTCATTGGCTCCAACTCCATAAGTTATGAGGTTTTTTAAAAGAGGATCTATTTTTGTTCCGGCATCAAATAAAATTTTTTTACCATTTAACTCGATTAAAGCTGCAAAACCATATGACAAAGAAAAGTTATTCATCGCCCCATTTAAATCGTCAATTAGAACCGTAACTTTAATTTGACTCATTAGCTTTTCAGACCTTTTATTTTTTTAAAGGATCGAGGGGGACAACGAAGATATTTAACGCTTGGATACCCTATTGTGATAACCCCCCAGCTTTTACCTCTCACGCCTGCAACTTTTGTCAATTTAGGATTTTTTTCAAAAGCCATTTGAGTCCAACCATTATAACAAGTTCCTAGCCCTAAAGATTGAGCTGCTAATCTTCCATATGTAATTATATTTCCAATATTATAATGTTCAATGGATGTATTTCCTAAACTATGTATTATAATAACATGTGGAGCATCAAAATATATCGGATTATCGTAGAATCTTTTACGAACTTCAAATGATTCTTCCCAACGTGACCTAGTAGCAGGATTTTTAAGAAGTTCCTCTAGGACTACATTAGATAAAGACTTTATTTTTTGTGGATCAGAAAGAATTGTAATTTTTTCTGCTCTCACATTTGCACCAGTAGGAGCACATTCCATTGCTCTAACAACTTGTCTTAGTATAACTTCAGGAACTTTCTCATTTTTATAATGTCTTATTGAGCGGTTTGCTCGTAGAAAATTAAATATTTTTTCATAGGATAGATAATTACTAATATCTTCTATTCCATCGAAGATATAAGGATAATCTCCTAATTTCTCATATAAAATGGCATTTTCTGGGCAAATTGCAATGCAGTGGCCACAAAGGATGCAAGAATTAGAAGGATCCTGATAAATAATTTTATCACTCTCTTTATTTTCATGAAAACGTCTTGGACATTCTCTTACACATAATCCACAATTTATACATTTCTCGTAATCAATTCCTAAGATTGACATTTTTATTATAATCTCCGAAAAAATGTTAGTTATAGATTTTAATAATGAATAGAATTGGTAAAAGTTTTCTTATTTATAATATAAATATAGTCATAACCAATTTATTTAGTCTGTTATCCCATCTTCTGTTATTGAAAAAATAGCATCTTGTTCGGGTAGGTGAGGAGCATCAATCACTTTAGCTACTCTTTGTTCACCCTTGCCTTTTCTAAGAAATATTCTAATTGTGGCCCCATGAGCAACTATATGACCTCCAGTATGAATAATAGGGTTACCATAAAATACATCTGGCCTAGAAGATACTTGATTTGTAACTATGACGGCTAATTCATCGTAAGATTCGGTTAATCTTAATAAATCGTGAATATGACTATTTAATATCTGTTGTCTTGAAGCTAAAGTCCCTCTACCAATATATTCACTTCGAAAGTGACTGATTAGCGAATCAACAATAATTAATTTAATATTTCTATCTTCTATAATTTTGGATGCATCTCTCGCAAGAAGAATTTGATGGTCAGAAGTATAAGCTCTTCCTACTGTAATATTCTTTAATATCTGATTATAATCTAAATCCCTAGCATCAGCCATTTGGATAATTCGTTCGGGCCTAAATGTTCCCTCTGTATCAATATATAAAGCATTCCCATCAAGACCTCCTTGCTCATTAGGTAATTGGACATTTACACAAAGTTGATGAACAATTTGAGTTTTTCCAGTTCTATACTCTCCAAAAATCTCTGTGACTGCTCCTGGTTCAAACCCCCCTCCCAATAAATCATCTAAATTTTGACTCCCTGAAGTTAACTTTTTTAAGCTCTTTCTTTTTTCCCATATTGCATCAGCAGACAGAAAACTCATCTTTTCTATATCTTGGGCCATTTTTATCAACTTGTCTGCTGTTTTTTCTCCGATACCCGCATCATCCATTAGTTTTGCTTTAGGCATCATAGCAAGCGTTCTTATAGAAAGGATACCAGCATCCTTTAATTTCTTTAAAGTTGCATCTCCGACTCCTGGCAAATCCTTTAAGGTATATACTTTTTGAGAATATGACTCTTCAAGTTCTTGTTCCTCATCTTTTTCAGTTTTTTTCTTTGCCATATTAAACTCTCATCTTTATGCTTTTAAATTAGATTATCATTTAATTCCCTATATTAATATATAAAAATACCAATTAAAAAATTAATATCAAGATTAAAAAAATAAAAGAAAATTAATTAGAAATTATTTCTCTCTTGTTAAAATTAATAAAATAATTAGCAAAATCACCGCAAATAGAAAAGTCAATGGCCAACCTATCCCTCCCATCCAAATGAAAGCTAACCAGAGGAAGGGAAGTACAAATATCAGATCTACTATTACTAAAGCCAATAAGCTTATATGCTCATCGCTGCCTTTTAAATCTACTATCATAGGCCAGATTGTAAGAATAACCATTAATGTCGCCGCAAGTCTAAAACCTAATAAAATACTAGAGTTTACCCATGATTCTATTCCATAACTAGCAGTATACACATCTGGAAAGTAAAAATACGCCCAGGCAGTCGTATTTTGTTGCATATGGGGATTCATTTGATTAGCTGGTAAGATTGCTGTAAGTACAACTTGAACCAGTATACCTAATCCGAGAAAAAGTAGTATATCGTCGTATTCTCTACTTTTCCCATATACAAAAAAAAGGTCGCGTAGTAAACATACATTCCATAACATAAAAAGAATTGCGTATACTAGCAATATATCAGTACCTAAAAACCAGAGATAATTAATAGGAACTAGTGCCGCAATATAAGCCAGAAATCCCCATTTCTCTCCTCTCCTGAATATATCATAAAATAAAAAGATACCATAGATAATAAATAGGGTAGCTGTTACAATTATTTCACCTATATCAGCCATATAATCA
>JAHQWS010000005.1 GCA_029856295.1 Promethearchaeia archaeon | reverse complement strand
TTTATATCTCATCATATTTTATTATTCGATATGAATATATCATAAATCGAATACATGTATTATAATGTAAAGACAGTTATTTAAATATATCGAAGATCGAAGATCGAAGATCCATTAACTTTACCTCAAACCTGGCATAATTTGATATTGTAGAATCCAAAATCTTATTTATTCTTCTTAAATCTAAAACTTCAAGTAATTATCTAATAGGAATCTTTATTCCCTTTAATAAAACCATTTAATCATGAATATCAACTATGTAAATTATTTCAAGGTTTTGAGTATTTTTCGAAATCTTTGCTTTATAGGATTTATTGAAGCAACGCTTTTATCCGTAAATACATAGAATTCTTCATCATTTATCGCTTGAAACACAATCTCAGCGCATTTTTCGGGACTCAGCCCTTTTTGATTTTGCTCACGCTGCCAATTTCTATTTTGTTCCATTTCTGAATGGTGTATTATTTCAGATAGATCATTTTTTAAGTTTTCAGGACGAATATTTTCACTCTCTAATATATTGGATCTCACAAATGAGGGACAAAGAATGGATACTTTAATTAATTTAGTTTTTGACGCTAGATGTGCCATTAAGGCTTCGGATACAGCAACAACAGCATGTTTAGTAATGCCATATAAATCGCCTGCCCTCATTAAACCCATTATAGAAGCTGTATTTATGATGTGAGCTTCCGTGTTCTGTTCAAGCATTTTTGGAACAAAAAATTTTATACCATGAATAACGCCCCATAGATTTACATTCAAAATCCACTTCCAGTCGTTTAATGAATGTTCCCAGAGTAGTGTTCTATCGGGTGAAACTCCGGCATTATTAAAAAGGAGATTAACTTCATTATATGTATCGTAGGTTTTTTGTGCTAATCGTTCTACATCACTTGCTTTTGAAACGTCTGATACTATGCATAATACGTTTCCGTTCATATTTTTAAGTTCTTGCTCCCTTTGTTTTAGTTCTTCTTCTAAAACATCAGAGATTACAACTTTCATCCCTTCATTAATGCATTTTTTAGCTATTCCATACCCTATGCCACTGGCTGCTCCAGTTATAACAGCAACTTTTCCTTGAAAATCTTTCATAAATTTTCCCTTAGATGTTAAAATAACTTAATTAATGAATATTGATAATGAAAACAATTCGGTCTCCTTAATAAATGAAATCTATCTTTTAGAGTTTTGATCCTTTTTCAATGAAATTATTCTAATCTAAGGTAATTATAACGAAAAGAATATAAACAAATTTGTCATAATTTCTAATAGAAATCTAAATTTATTTTAATTGAGAGAATATTGAGAATGATTGAGTTAACTAATACTGAAAAAGTATATCTGATTTTGGAAAGGAATGGTATTCCTTATACTCTAATGATGACATTAAAAATTGATAAAGAATTAAATCAAAAAATTCTTAAAGAGAGCATTAAGCAGGTTTTTAACCAATACATTATTCTAAGGAGCAAAATAAAATGTCAAAATAAGAAATTTTATTTAATTGCAGATGAGTTTGATGTAAATCAAATATTCAAACCTGTGACTCTAAATGAAGATAATTCAATAAAAAGCGTTCTTAATGAGATTATGAATACTCCTTTTGATGTTTATAATGATCCAATCCTTTATATTTATTATATTATAATTAATGAACAACATTATCTCGCTGCAAGATGGTTCCATTCTCTTTTTGATGGTAGGTCTGCATTAATTATATTAAATCAGATATTAAATGTGTATATTATGAATATCAATGACGAAATCGTTAATTTACCCGAATTAAAACGTATATCTTATCTTGATATAATACGAGGTTATAAATATACCAGAGAAGGAGTAAAAATAGGGTCACGATTAAAGCTAACTCTATTGGGTATAGCAATATTATACAAAATCAGAAGTAAAAAAGGAACTGGAGGTATCTTTAATAAAGAAGATAAAAATGGTGGAAGATTATTATTTAAAACATTGAATCTCACTGAAGATATAATGAATCCTTTAAACTCCCTTAAACAAAAATATGACTTAACAGATAATGATTTATTACTGTCAATAATTATTCTGGCTTATATTAATTTCAAATTGGAAAACCTCCATAAAGAAATTCGAATTCTTTCCTTCATGGATGTTCGGCCTCGAAGTGAAGGCTCACTTCTAGGAGATTTAGTTACGGGATTCTATGTGGAGATTGATTCAAATGAAGCTAAGGATGAGATATCCCTTATTAAAAGCATAAAAAAACAAATGGATAAGGAAAAAAAAAGTTTGAATGCAGTAGCAAATTTCTATATTGGAGAGATAATACACCTAACTCAAGAAAAAATAAGAAAATTAACAAAAGATATTTTTACCTTGTCCAATATGCAGGTAACAAACGTGGGTAATCTTGATAATATTATTGATTTGAAACAGCAAAATATAATCAAAATTCTTGAAGCTTCATTTTTTGTACCGATTAAACCGGGATTATCAAGCGTTATATCAATCATAAAATCTAATGATATTATTACCATAGGATTAAGTTATTTGGAAAATGTATTATCAGAGACAGAGGTAGATAATTTTTTCAATCAGATAAAGTCGGTTATTAAAAAATTAGGAAAAAAATTCGGATCAGAGAAGAGATTAGAGGAAGGTGCTATCCCAATCCCATAATCTTTAATATTTAAAATTTTTCTGAATAAGATAAAAATAAGATATAAATTCTTTAAGAATTTATCCAACTTTAGAGCTTTGACCTCCATCTACGGGGAGTATAACTCCAGTAATAAACTTTGCTTCATCTGATGCTAGAAAAAGTACAGCGTAAGCAGTATCCCAAGCATCTCCCATGCCTCCTTTGAGTGGGACCAATTTATTTCTGAATTTTCTTATATCTTCTTTACTTGTTCCTAAAGCTTTTGACATACCTTCAATGGCTATAGGTGTATTCAATAATCCAGGCATGATAGCGTTAACGCGGATGCCTTTTTTAGCATATTGTTGAGCTAATAGTTGAGTTAAGGAGTTAACCCCGGACTTCGAGATTTTATAAGCTGGAATTGGAACAGGAGCACAAACGGATGCAACGGAAGAGATGTTTATGATAGAACCATTTTTCTGCTTTTCCATGACAGGCAAGACATACCTAGATGTAAAAACCATACCCTTCAAGTTAGTATTGAAAATTCTATCCCATACTTCTTCACTTAATTTCACAATATTTCTATCTCCCTCACCTACACCAACATTGTTGACGAGAATATCTATTCGACCGTAAACCTCAACACATTTCTCGGCCATTTGGCGACAGTCATCCTCCCTAACAATATTGGCTTCAAAAGCGAAGGACTCTCCACCCTCCTTATCAATCATAGAATGGGTTACTTGGGCAGATTCAAGATTTTTATCTACACACATTACTTTAGCACCTTCACGGGCAAAAAGTATCGATGTAGCTCTTCCGTTTCCAATAGTATCACCCGGCTGTTGCCCAGCACCAACTACTATCGCTATTTTATCTTTAAGACGGTTTACCATTTTATTTTTCCCTTATAAACTATTTAGTAGGATTTATTTAAGACTAAATGTGATAAAGATCTATTTAATTCTTTTGACTGACAATTTATTAATCACATTATCGGAACATTAATCTATTTTAAAACTCATTTAATGGTTAGGAAAGGCTAATTATTAAAGCGAAATTTTCTAATAAATATGATAAATGGAAGAGAATAATGGTATACCGTGCTGAAGACACATTGATAATTTACGGACTTACACCGGGATTAATTGATTCAGCACCAATTCAAAAATCTTTAACAGATTTTTGTAAAAAGAAAAAGAGTATGGTTTCAAGTGATAGATTTAACCTCATTATGTTTCTAAAAAATGGACCTAACTATTTAGAAAACTTTACTTTAAATCCCGACCACATTCCAATTGCGCTCAAATCTTTGGAGGAAGATTTAGTAAGGGGAAATATTTCGGCAGGTATTTTTCTGGCAATTAAATTAATAATAGAAGTGTTTAAGACTATCTCCGAAAGATCTTTCCATTTAGTCATTATTCTCGATTCCCAATCAAACGATATTCCTAACGATAAAGTCCCTGTTTTAATAAATCTAATAAATAAAGTTAAAGAAATGCCCTTAGTAATAGATATGATTTCTATTAATACCGGAAATCTTTTTGATGGTTCTAAGTTTAAGAAAATTGCTGAAAAATCGGGAGGAGATCTCTATAGTATTAAAAAAGTTAAGGAATTATCCTCAATTCTTAACATTTTAGCTGAAAAAAAAGAAGTTAGCGCATTTTCTGCTTTTGAAGAAAGTGTGACTCACATTTCTGAGGAGAATTTCCCTTTTTACGAAAACTTCGCAGAAATTCCCCTAGATATAGAGGAAATGAGAACTTGCTCAATCTGTTATCAGAAAGATATTAATTTAGTTCAATGTACTAAATGTAAGACTTATGCTCATAAGAATTGTTGGGCACTATGGTCAAAAACGGTGCATTTTGGAATACCAAACGTATTTAGATGCCATATTTGTTTTAATTTATTGAAATTAGATAAAGATTTAGTTGAAATGGTTCATTCAGGGATATTAATTTATGAAGAGCCTCAATTAGAGGATGTTCAAAAATATATCGACGATATAAAAGTTATTAATGTTGAGAACTATATACAGAGTCTGGAAGCTCAAGAAGGGCCAAAAGTCGTTCAAATTGAGTATCCCGATATTAATCTTACTGTAAAAGATGATGATATTACAATAATCATTGATGATGAATAAAAGAGGCAAAAAGTCATCAAATTAGAATCTGATAATAGAATAATGATTTTAATTTCATCTAATTAATAAATTCATTCAATTTTTTGATGAAAATCAGGATACAAAAGATTATCTTTTCAATTCCTTCCCTCACAAATTTAAATAGTCTTTTTGTTATCTAAATATTTGGGAAGAAATGTTTCGCTTTATAACAATAATATATTCAAGATACGTTAAAACACTGAAAATTAATTATCTTAAATATATATTCCTCATTGTAGTACTACTAGCTATAATAATATCTTATATTGGTTTAATTCAATCATTCACTAATCGCTATGAATATACTCTAAATACTAAAAATGATGATAAATCGACGGAAGTACACGATGAACATAATAAGTTAGGAGATTTACGATATTCTGATAATCCTGACAATTTTACATTATCTTTGAATAAAAATTTAGTCGATGAGGGTGATTTTTTTACTCTATCTTGGACACCCTCAAAAGGAGCAGATAATTATTCTGTATACTCTTCGAGTAAAAATATTACACAAATAGATGGGGATAGTACCTTAATAAAAAGTAATCTTACTCGGTTGAATTATAGTATAATTGCGAGTAATCTTGGAGTTCTCTATTATGTGGTTGTGGCTTATAACAAATCAGGGAATACTCTTTCTAATTGTGTAAAAATTCAAGTAGTAGAAGAGATGGTTTCAGGCAATGGAAATGGTTTGGGAGGTGAAATGTTATCTATAAATTTTCCTCTTAATTCTATTTTAATTATCGGAATAATAATGTTGTTATCCTTTTCCAGTATAATGCTTTATAAAGCAAAAAGACGACACATTTTTAATCCAAAAAATCAAGAATTCCAAACTGAGAGGATTCAAGGTGTTAAAAAATTAAAAGCCTCTGTAGACATTGTAGATGAGACCATAAATAACACAAAATTACTCAATTCAGTAGAAGAGGGTAAAGACTTAAGCAAATTCGAATTGAATTCTATCTCAACTGATTTTTTTAATCGAGTTGATAAATTCAAATGGAGCCAAGAAAATCAGAAAGTACAATTTATCAAAGAAATGCTCACTCTCACTCCAGAAGAAAGAGATGATATAATTAATTATATGGGTGAAAAATCCAAGGATGACGATTTTACTTATTAATCCTTCTGGGGGCGAACGAAAAATAACTGAACAAGTCTTTCAATATGAAGAAGCCGTCTTATTTATCGTTCAAGATTATTTAAATAAAAACAGATATTTTACCATTGATGATATTGTTCCTTTTATTAATTCCAGATTAAGAGAACTTTCAATTAGCCTCAACTTTTCGGGTATTAAAGAAGTATTGAAATCTTTAATAAAAAAAAAGCTAATATTTGAAAGATCAAAATTAAGTAAAGATCAAATCTTAAATAATGAAAATCGTAAGATGATTAACGATTACATCATTAAATATCCGGGAGTATACTTCAATCAAATTGCAAAAGACCTGAATTTAAGCAATTATCTCCTAGGATGGCACCTTAAAATTCTACTTAAATTCAATTTCATTAGAAATAAGAAAATTGATAAGCATGAAGTATTTTTTGATGAAAATTTGGAAGAAAATTATGATGAACTTTATTATTTTGCCTCCAAAGAAAAACCGCGATTAATTATCGAATATTTATTAGAAAATCCTGAAGGTGCCACAAAAACACATCTTTCGAGGGAATTAGCAATGCATTCAACAACAATTTCAAAATATTTAAAAAGATTGGAAAAGTTAAATCTTTTACAAAAAAAAAAATCCTCTATAAAAACAATCTACTTTTTAAATGAGCAGATTTATTATAGAGCATTTAATAATTAGATATTGTATTAAATAATGTGACCACATTCAATGCAGTACCTGGCATCTTTTAATTTAAGTTTACCACAATATTGACAGATATTTGCTTCGCTTTTTATTTGTTTACCGCAATTATGACAGAATTTTGAATTATCTTCCAGAAGTGCTTGGCAATTTGAGCATGATTGATGCTTAAGAATAAGTTTTCGAGTGCCTTTTCCTGAATGGGCAATAAACTGACTATTGCCATTTATTTGGTTGTGAACCTGCCTGCTACCAATATTTTTTTGTTCCGGGGACTTCTTGTTATGAGAATTGCCAATAGTACTAATGAGAATTATAACGATAATGATCTCTACTATTGTCACAATAAATAATAAGTTAAGCAAACGAGTTACAAAAAACCACTTACTTATTGTAGGATCCTGCGGTTCTAATCTATCAATTTCAAATTTAATTAACTTCATTTCCATTGCGGTTTGATTTTCATAATAAATTGCATGATTATAGAGTATTCCTTCATCATTATAAGAGAAAATTTCTCTGTAATTTGTGTTATTTCTAAGTAATTTAGTTATTGTGTTAATTGAATTTGTTTCTAAAGTATAATTTTTAGCATGATTCAAGAGCCAAGTTTCACAATCATAAATATAAAAATTCAATGACTTAATGAAATCATCAACTTCGATTGGAATTAGTCTACTTGTATAATAGTTGTCATCTCTGAACATGCTACTTAAGTATAATTCAGACTTTTTATAGATTCTATATTTATGTGAAGAAGTATACTGTTTATAATCTCCAATCCGCTTGTATTCATCCCTAAGCACTTCCCAGTAATAAGAATCACATGAACAATCTTCGTCTTCGAGAATTGAAAGAGTCCACTCAATAACATCATCTTGGTTATAACAAGATGTCACATCAAGATTAATATCAGTCTCATTCGCTAATCTTTCAAATATAGATTGATTAAGGGTAGTATATTGCCACTTAGCTTCTAATTCATCTCCCTCTTCAATTATAAGAGAAAGCTCTGAATCTGGTTCCGTTGATGAGAAGGTAGCAGGTACTAAATTATATATAAAGTAAATTACTACTAAATTCGCACATAACATCACTAATAACATAATTAAAATTTTTTTCATTTAATCTCGACCATTTTTTGTTAATGTTTATAATTTATATTTACCATTGACATGAAAATGTAGGTAAATAAAGGCATAATGGTAGGAATTGAATGATGGTAAGATTTGCGTAAATAATTTTCCGATATATATTTATTGCGAAATAATAAAGCAATATTTTAAAAAAATAAGAGATCTTCAGATATTTACTTATAGCTAATTAAAATGGTAATAGTTGCCTAACGATCTCTTATTAAATGAATATCTTTACCAAATTTATTCAAATTTTTTCAAAATTATAAATTGATAGCAGAAATTTAAAATAAATTCCAATATTCATTCGAAGCATATTAATTATTTTCACTCTTTTGTTTAATATTATATAATATAAAATAAAGGCAACAAAATTGACTGAATTAGAAAAAAATGATAAATCAACTGAAATAAGTTCTAAGCAAGAGCTCACGATATGGGTATTTATTTCTTTTGCGATGGGTGATATATTCGTACAGCTTTTTATTTATCTTATTTCTGTACGAACGTTTGATTTCTATGAAAATGAGATAGGTTTAGCTACTGGAATCATCGCAATTGGATTCGTTATCTTTGCTTTATGGAACATGATAAATGATCCGATAGTAGGTTTTCTGGCCGACAAACCCCGAAGTTTCTGGAGAAAGTACGGAAAGCGGCTTCCTTGGGTTGTCTCAGGTGGAATTGGAACATCTTTAGCTTTTATGTTAATCTTTGCCGTCCCGGATCTGGATCCTAAAGCAGATTGGCTGATAATCTTTATTTGGCTGCTCGTATCAATTTGCTTATTTGATACTCTTTTTACTATGTTCGACACTAATTATACAGCACTAATTCCTGACAAATTTAGAACCGACGAAAAACGATTACGGTTAGCAAGCTTTCAAGTAGGACTCGGGATTTTTGGCACTGTTCTTGCCGTAGTAGTAAGTCCAATGTTCATTGTATATGGTGATAGATCTTCATTTTTAAATATGGCAATAGTTATAGGCATCATTGGAATTGTTTTAGTAATACTTCAAATTTATGGAATTCACGAAGATAAGGCTATGATTGAAACTTATTATGAGAAGTATAATAAAACTGAAAAGGTAAAATTTACTAAAGTTTTAAAAGTAGCTGTTAAACAGAGAAGCTTTATAGCCTTACTGATAGTATACATGTTTTATCAAACAACTGTTTCTTTACTTTTAGGCTCAATTCCTTATTTGGTAAGATTTATTTTAAAAGAAGATGCTATTGTCGAATCGTACATCCTACTCGGTTATATTGTCGCAGGCTTGATTTCTGTACCAATTTGGGGGAAAATCGCATTGAAAAAAGGGAATAATAAAAAAATATTCATGATTGGAGGCCTTTTATTTGGCATTGGTACAATCCCATTCTTATTTATAAATAGTGTAGTGGGGTCAGTCATTATTGCAATAATATTAGGAGTTGGTATGATAGGTTTTTGGCTAATGCTAAATCCAATTATATCAGACGTTATCGATGAGGCAATCGCAGAGAGCGGAATTAGACAAGAAGGCCTATATATGGGTGTGAGGACCTTTTTCGGGCGAATTGCCATCATGCTTCAAGCAATAATATTTGCGCTGGTTCATATTTTCACTGGATTTGAACCGGGCTCAGCAACTCAATCACCTACTGCAATCATAGGATTAAGAATCCAGATGGGATTAATTCCCGTAATAGTTATGGTGATTGGGGTATTAGTTTTTTGGAAGCTATATGACCTTACGCCTGAAAAAAAGCAAATAATCAGAAAAAAGCTTGAGGAATTAAATATTTAGAACTAGTTAACATCAAAAAAATTTTAAAAAAATAATAAAATTCTTTTTTATTTCTTCTTATTTTCAAATTTTAAATTAAATTGAAATATTGAATCTTTAAAACTTCATATCTTAGTATTAAGTCTCTTAGAAATGATGGGCGCGGTCGCCACCAAGATCTCTCAGATTACTAGCCTTAACTTCTCCTTTCATTTCCTTAATTACCAGTTCTGCTATTTCTCTGCCGCCAGCTGCGGTTCCAAATACACCCGCTCCCGAAGCACTAAATTGTCCTATATACCATAGATTTTTAACAGGTGTGCGATACGGGAGATTACTTTGAGTTATTGTGGGAGCGATTCCTCCAAAGCTGTGGCGTAATATATTTAAACGCTTTTCGAAATCGTGTGGTGTAATAATTACTCTCGTTTGGGTATGCTCACGCAGACCTGGTATAAAATTTTCGGCCTCTATAAGCAATTTATCAGCAAGTTCTTCCCGTTGTTCCGTGTAATCACCATCTTTTAACTCATGTGGAGCAATAGTGTATATGGTTATTGAGTGTTTACCAGGAGGGGCCATTTCAGGGGAGTGAAATGATAAGATATAGATCAAAAATCCATCTTTACCTTCGTGGTAGACCCCAGACCTCACTTTTGCCATAGTTTCTTCCATATCATAATTCATCCGATAATAGTATACTAATGCTTTATCTTGATATTGTGTCGGATCGAAGTCAATACCTATATGAACCATAAAAACAGATTCCATCAGCTGCAAATTTTCAATATGGGTTATTAATTCCTCAGTAAGATGTTCTTTTCCAATAAAATGATAAAATGTATTAAAAATCCCCCCGCTTGTTAATATAATATCGGCATCGATATTTTTTCCATTCTCAAGTATAATTCCCTTTACCTGACCGTTTTCAATTACAGCTTTGTCCACTTTAGTGTTGGTTAGGATTTTGCCACCATTCTGTAAGATATAGTTTTCAAATAACTTGACCAATTCACCGCATCCATTTTGAATATATAGATATGTAGGTAATTTATACCCCTTACGATCAATTGGAACGCGCTTATCATACACGCATTCAGGATTAAAAACAGGCACACCAAAAGCTGAGAATTCGCTGGGTTTTACCACCATGTCGGCCAAGATGCCTAAGAATACTGTTTTTAACTTTTTATTGGTAAAAAATTTATCGGTTAGCTGAGCTGCGCTCCACTCTTTGTACTTTTTCACTTTTAAAAACGTAGTGAAAAGCTTGAGTTTGAGCAATAAACCTTTTATTCCTTTTTCGAAGGGTATTTGATTTCCTAAATAAAGTAGCTTCATAACAGTATCACTGAATTTATAGTATTGATCCAAACCGTTGGCATCCTCGGGAAATAATTCTTTTAATTTTTCTTTCCTCCAATGGGGCCCTGTATATGGTTTCGGACTTCTAAGCTCAAAATCAATGTAAGATTGGGCCCGTTCGTCTCTAATTAATGTCAATTTATTATCCAACCCCAGTTCTTCTAAGATCCTTCCTAATTTTTCATGAGATGATAAGCCCTCTACCAACATCGGACCCAGATCCCAAGCATATCCATCTTTATGAATTGTGGCGGTTACTCCTCCAATATGCTCAAATTGCTCGAAAATAGTCACATCATATCCTTCTTTAATTAAATAAGCCCCTGCTGTGAGTCCAGCCATACCTGATCCGATAATAGCAACTTTCAATATTCTATACACCTAATCTTGAAAAAAATTCATTTTCTTATAATTTAAAGAATAGAAATTAATTTTTTTATTATAATTTATTAAATTAAATATCAATATTAAGAATTTTCAAACATTATAGTCAGAAATTAGAAACAAAATAAAAACTCACTAGCTAATTCGTTGATTTTTTAAAATTTCAATCTTCGATGCCCTCTAACTAAATTATCGGTATACTTTCTCATAATTAACGTGAGAAAAAACCGTTCAATTCGGCATAAATCAACTTTAAATTGAACGTTATCAAATTCTACCTTTCTAATGAGGTATTGAATTTTCTTTAATATAATTATAAATTTGTTAATATCATTATGAGATTCTCTTCTTAATAGTATCTTTATTTTGTTTTTAATTTGTTCCAAGGAGAAATATTTATTTTCACACTCAAGATAATGAATAAAAAGTTCTGAAATATTTGTTAATAACCCATCAGAGATAACTCCTTTAAACGCTGAAGAGATTATTATAAAGATATATTCTCTTCTATTTGTATTTTGAATCTTTTTGATGGATACAAAATCAATAGATGAGAGATAATTCCTATAATT
>JAHQWS010000004.1 GCA_029856295.1 Promethearchaeia archaeon | reverse complement strand
TTAATAGTTTAATTTAAAATATGGCTAATTTAGATAAAATTAGTTATATTATTTAATAACTTGATCATTATCTTTCAAAAATAAGTGAAACCAATCAAAAGGAAGTATTTTCTTAATTCTTTTCACAAATTTCTTAGGTGGTAAAATCCCTATGTCAGAAATTATTCCTTTAATGTATTTTGGAGGAGTAGTATCAAAATAATAATTACAAATTTCTAAATTTTCATTTAAATCCTGCCTATTATATATTTCCTCTTTTGGTTGCTTTTCAATTCGCACATTTAAACCATAATGGCTTTTTATATTATATTTAAATGATGTTCCTATAGCATATACATCAATTCCTTTTTGATAAGCCATAACGGCTAAAGGAAATGTACCTATTTTGTTAATCACGGAACCATCTTTTAGAATGCTGTCAATCCCGATTAATACTAAATCAATGTGGTCAATAAATTTCCCTATCGCAGCATCAATAATCATATGGGTTTTAAATTTTTTTGAGAGGTTTTCCGCAGTGCGGCGTCCCTCGAGCAATGGTCGCGACTCTAATACATAAAATTCAGCATTAAATTCCTTAATATTTAGTAATAGATTAAGAAGTGTCGAGCTATAAGAAATCACCATTATTTTTGGATTCATCCTAGTAATAGAAGTAGTAAATCTTCGAAAATTTTTTTCTAAAGTTGTTTCTCTTTTCAATTTATCAGCTCTAAACCGATATAATTTAGGTATAATCCCCTTTTTTGTTAGAACTTCCTTATCACCAATGATATATCCTATCGTGTTGATAAGAGGGGCCATGCTTGGTCGAGAATTAATTATTTCCCTTGATAAATCTAATATTAATTCTTTTATGTTTTCATTATCATTTGATATTAAATCTAATTGAAATTGTATGATTGCGAGTGCATTATTAATTAATTCACTCGCTCCGGAACTATTATCACCTCTTAATTTATTAAGCATTTTCTGAATTTCTGGTTTGAACATCTGACTTCTACGGGGTCCTTACAACTATATCCGATAGTTTAAGCATATTAAATATTATAATTTTATTATTTTAAGTTTATAATTTTTATAATCTCAAAAATTTTATTCATTGATTAATTTCTATTTTTAATGGCTACACTTGATACTTTAAATTTGAACCTCAAAGACCTTAGTTTTATAAATGATATTAAATCCATGGCTGTAGTAGGAACTTCAAAAAAAAGAAATTTTTTCTTTTTGAGAAACCATGCTGAGAATTTCAAGGGAAAATTATACGCTGTAAACCCTGTTATAAAAGAAATTCCTGGATTTGATAAGAATTTTATTTATCCTTCATTAAAGGATATCCCCGGTGAAGTTGATTTTGTTTTTATTGCTGTTCCTCCTTCGAAAATTTTGGAAGTTATGGATGATTGCGTCGAAAAAGGTGTAAAGTTAGCTACAGTTTTTACAGCGGAGTTTTCAGATTCGGGAAAAGAAGAAGGAGTAGAACTAGAAAAAGAGCTCTTGAGAAGAGCTAAAAATAAGGTTAGAATGCTTGGCCCTAATGGTTTAGGGTTGTATTATCCCAAATCAGGAATTGCGTGGAGATCGCATTTTCCTGCCAAAAGCGGAAATATTAGCTTTATAGCACAATCTGGAGGAATATGTAATTTAGTAATTTATGGAGCAGATGTATTGGGGATGAATTTATCAAAAGTTTTTTCATTTGGTAATGGTACTGATATAGATTTAGTTGATATATTTTATTTTATGATCAATGATCCCGAAACTAATATAATATTATGTTATTTAGAAGGAATTAAAAGTGAAAGAGGGGAAGCCCTAAGAAAAGTTTTTAAATTCAATAATAGAAATAACAAAAAACCTATTATAATTGTAAGGGGGGGTCAAACCAAAACAGGTTCTATTGCTGCAAAAACTCATACTGCTTCAATTTCCGGAGAAAATCACATATGGAGAGCCATTTTTAAGCAATATAATATAATTGAAGTTAATTCAATCGAACAATTATTAGCAACAGCCTATTTAATTGAATATTATGGGCTTTTTGAATTGAATAATCTTGCTGTGCTCAGTAGTAGTGGCGGTTATGGTGTAATTTTAACTGATCTAATTGAAAAAGCAGGAATGAATGTCCCTCCTTTTAGTCCAAATATCCAAAAACAAATAACATCAAACTTCTTTACACTTGGTACAAGCCCTAAAAATCCTCTAGATGTTTCAGCCCAGGTTTTTAGTAGTAAATCAGTTTATAAAATCCTTGATCTTGCATTGGCGGATGAAAAGATTGATGGATTAATAGTAGACATGCCTAGTTTTTATTTCAATAATGATCATTCTTATAGAATAAGTTTTGATCCCTCATATGAAGATCATATGATTGAAGCCTTAACATTGGGGCATAAACATCATAAACCTTTAATTTCAATAATAAAGCGAATACATTGTCCAGAAGATCGGGATAGACTATTTAAAAAATCAAAAGAAAGAAAGGTACCTGTATTCGAGGACCCCATCGAATTTATATCCTTATTGCCTAAAATTTCACAATATACAAGAAAAAAGAAGTTGATTGAAAAGCTTTAATTAATTATTTTATTAAATGTATTAATATTTTAACGTAAAGATTTTCCAAATGCTTTAAGATCTCTGAGCATCCATATTGTCATTTTTCCTTTTCCTCGATGTGCCCAAGCATAATATGGAATAGCAAGAAATTCCGTTTCAATCTTCTCTATTTGATTATTAATTTTAGATTTTTGCAGATAATGAATATTACCAGTAATAACTACAATTCCGTTTAGCATATTATTTCGATACTCTGATTTAAGTTCAGCGTTATCGTCTAAAAACAAATTGAATATCTTTTCTACATTATTATCAGGCCATTCTACGCAATAAACGATAGGTCCACGTTCTAACGCTATTCTTCCCTTATTATTTTTAACTTTTTCGTGAGCGACGACACGTCTGATGAGCATTGGCATATTGAATTCAATTCTATCACCATCACACCATTTACGATAAATATGAGCAAAACCCTTTTTCTGAATGATATTGACCGGTTCGCCATTCACTTTAAGGCTTACCTCAGTATCAATTTCTTTAACATATTCATACAAATCGCTTGGAACTGGTCTATTTTGCGTCCATCCTGGAATTCTAATAGCAATAGTGAATTCTTCACTATTCAGTAGTTTAGTTGTTATCTCCACCTTACCTTTCCAAGGATAATCCGTTTCTTGAGTGATTAATATTGAATTTTTATTTATTGGAACGGTTGCTGTGCTACTTACAAAGAGATTTACATATAATGTACTATTCCCTTGCGCGTAAATATAACTTGGAATAGAAGATATAAATCGAGCTATATTGGTAGGACAACAAGGTACTTTGAACCATGGACTTCTACTATGATATCCTGTAGATGCAAGTGGATTAGGATAAAAAAATGATTTTCCATCCATAGAAACACCCGAAATCAAGCCATTATATAGGACACGCTCAAGTACATCTATATATTTAGCATCACCATGCGATAAAAATAGACGATGATTCCAGAAAACATTGCCAATAGATGCACATGTTTCGTTATATACTTTCATATTTGGTAATTCATAATTCTTCCCAAAGGCTTCGCCTAAAGTTTTAGCACCTACTCCGCCAGTAATTGACAATTTTTTAGATACTACATTATCCCATATCTTATCGCCAGCTTGAAAGTAATTTTTATTGTTAGTAAGCGCAGCAATGTCTGTCATTGCGGAATACATATACGTAGCACGGACTGCGTGTCCCACTGCTTCATCTTGTTCTATGGGTTTTTTATGTGTTTGATTATATTCAAGTTTAGTTGACGAAGTTGAATCAGAAAAAATCTTAGCTTTTATTAAATAATCATTATAACCCTTTGCATTTTTATCTCCACGAATATCGAGAAAAAATTTCGCGAGTTTTAGATATTTTTCATTTCCAGTTGTTCTATATAATCTTACAAGTGCTAACTCAATTTCTTGGTGTCCTGGAGCGCTCTCGTTCTTGCTTGACCCAAATGTTTCGTCAAGAAGGTCAGCACTTTTGGTAGCAATCTCTAAAAACTTCTTTTTCCCGGTAGTTTGGTAATAAGTTACCGCACTTTCAATTAAGTGCCCAATACAGTATAATTCATGACTCACAATCTGTACTAATTCCCAACGATTTTTACCAGCTAATACATGTGGATTGTCAGGATTGATAGTGCGGTTTGTATATATATAACCATCATCCTCTTGAGCCATCCCTACTGTTTCAACAAAGGCATCTATATACTTTTCAAGTTCATCATTTGTTTCATGGATTAAAGAATAAGCGGCAGCTTCAATGGCTTTATATACATCAGAGTCATCAAAATGAAAAAGAGTCCTTTGATCACCTTTTAACAAACCTGCTGCTCTTAAAAAATTATCTATCCGTCCCGTTTCTTCACATTTCTTTAATACATAAGGGATAGTTATATCATTATTAGTTTTAATTTTAGCAGCCCAAAAACGATCAGTGATTTTAACTTTGCTAATTGATACCTGTTTTATTGGATAATCATGAAGTCTCATAATATCTCATTTTGAAACTAATTAAATTCTCCTAAGAAATCAAATTATTAGTTGTAATAATATATAAAGAAGCATAATTTAAAAAAAAAATAATTATTATTTAAAGGGCACAAGGCATACACGGCTATTCAAGGTCTTTTAATTTTGCTAACATAAAATAGCCTATTGCTCTTAGTAGAGATCCGAGAAATGCTAATATAAATGTAAGGGAAAGGATAGCGCCTATCATGCATAACAGCGCGCCCATTTGGGCACTTTTTCCAATATCTTCGGGAAACATGCTTAAATTATCTCTAAAAAAGCCTTTCATATCAGTCCACGCTAAAAGCTCGAATATGGCACCAACAATAATAATTATTATTCCTATAAGTGCTATGATTCCAAAAGCAACATATGTCGTCACCGCTTCAGGGCTTCCAGGGTCATCTGATTGAATTGTAGCTACAATAACCGCAAATCCTACGGTAGCCATAATTATTCCAAGCGATAGTAAGATAACTGCTACTATAATTCTAGTACGAAATGAACGTAAATCGTCATTATTTAGTTTGTCTCCAGCCTTACCAATACTACCTGCAGCTATAATTAGAAAAACTATAATAACTATGAAAAACACAAAATTAACATATGCTACCTCTGCAACAACCATTGCAATGATGCCAAGGATGAACGAGATTAAGTAAAGTATTGCTAATATTAGCGATTTGTTTCCAAAATCAGCAAAGTCTTTATTTGCATCTGACATTTTTTTAATCACTTTTTATATTAAATTTTTAATGGATACTATTATTATTCCCCCATTTGATATAAATATTTTTTGCATGGAGATATTAAACATAAAAATATTAGTTAAGCTATACCTCGGTAAAAAACTATGAAATTTAAAAAAAGTTTATATTAAATTCTATTGGTTTAGAGCGACTTTACTTATTTGGGATACAACATCAGCAAATTTTTTCCCTTCCGCTGCAGATATCCATTCAATAATAAAACGCTCATCGGAAATATTATTTTTTTTCATCCAACTTCGAATTTTTTTCTCTCTTTTTAAGGCAAAATCATTGCCAGATATGTAATGGCAGTCTTGTGGATGACAGCCAGTTAGCATGACTGCTCCAGCACCCTGTTCAAAGCAACGTGTAATGTAATCTACATCTACCCGTCCGGAGCACATAGTTCTAATAATCCTTGTATTAGATGGATATTGGATTCTACTAGTTCCAGCCAGATCAGCGCCAGCATAAGAACACCAATTACATGCAAAAATAATTACCTTTTCCAAAGCGTTTTCACGTAAAGCAATATCAATTTGGCGAAAAATCATAGCGTCTGTAAAATTTGTCATGGTTATCGCATCTATAGGGCAGTCTGCTGCGCATGTTCCACATCCCTTACATAAAACCGGATTAATATAAGCAGGAGTCTTAGTTTCTTTATCAACACTCGCGGCACTATAAGGACAACGGGAAACACATATTCCACAGCTAGTACATTTTTCAGAATCAACATAGGCATATAAGGGTTCCACATGAAATTCTCCTTTCGAGAGTAATTTGGTAATTCGTCCCGCTGACGCACTTGCTTGGGTGACTGATTCACGAATATCCTTGGGGGATTCTGCTCCACCTGCAATAAAAATACCGTCAGTAGGGGTATCTACAGGTCGAAGTTTGGGATGAGCTTCTATATAAAATCCCTTCGGATCTTTTGCTATTGGAAATGGAATAGATTCAGTTGAACCTTCAGCACCAATTGAAAGTACGACCATATCAAATTCTTCAGATAACATGGTTCCAGTGCTTATATTTTCTACTGAAATAATAAGATTCTTGGTATCCCGTGCTTCTTTTATTTGCCCAGGTCGCCCACGTATAAATAAAACACTCTCTTTTCTTGCGCGTGTGTATAGTTCTTCAAAACCTTTACCGAATGCTCGTATATCTATATAAAATATTGCTACTTCAACATCAGACCAATGTTCTTTAATTAAAAGACTATCCTTTATAGTCTCCATACAACAGAAGTTAGAACAATAAGGATTGAATCTCTCATCACGCGACCCAACACAATTAATAAAAGCAACTTTTTTCGGTCTTTTCAAATCGCTTGGACGTACAAGATCTCCATTTGTTGGACCAGCTGCGTTAATTAATCTTTCGAATTCGAAGGTTGTAATAACATTTAAATAACGCCCCCATCCATATTCCGGAATTTTAGATGCATCAAATTTCTCAAATCCTACAGCAACTATAATTGCTCCAACTTCATAAGTAAATATTTTTTCTGTGTCTTCATAAATAATGGCTTCTTTTTCGCATTCTGTTATACACTTTCCACATGCTAAAGGGGACAAGCCCAGACAGTTTTTTTCATCAATTATATAACTTGCAGGTACAGCCTGCGGATATGGGATATAGATTGCTTTCCTCCATCCTAAATTTCCAGAATATTCGTCTATAACATTAACAGGGCAAATATCAACACAATCATTACAAGCTGTACAGAGTGTTTCATCTACATAACGCGGATGCTTTTTTATTGACACTTCAAAATTTCCAACATATCCCGAAATTTCTGAAACTTCAGCATTAGTAATGAGAGTTATATTTGGATGATTCCCTACATCAGACATTTTAGGCCCTAAGATACATATAGAGCAATCCATTGTTGGAAATGTTTTATCAATAAGGGCCATATTACCGCCAATAGTAGGAGCTTTTTCAACTAGAATTATTTCATAATCATCAGCTAAATCCAAAGCGGCCTGAATTCCTGCTACACCACCTCCAATAATAAGAATTCGCTGATTAATTGGAACAATGATATCATCAACAGCTTGTAATAACTCTGCTTTTGCAATTGCCATTTCAATTAATTCCTTTGCTTTCTTTGTAGCCGCTTCTTTCTCTGAAAGATGCACCCAACTACATTGTTCACGAATATTAGCAACTTCAACTAATGAGGGATTAATTTCTAAACGATTTAAGAGATTTTTCCATGTTGGACCATGTAATCTCGGACTACAAGCAGCTATAACTACTTTTTCAATTCCTTGCTCCTTAATGGCTACTTCAATCTCATCTTGCCCTGGATCAGAGCAAGTATAAGTATTTACCTGAACAAGATTAACTCCAGGTAGTTCCTCAATTTCTTTGGCCAATTGGTCTATATCTACAGTACCACCAATATTTTTTCCACACTTGCAGAGGAAGACACCAATTTTTGACATTGCTTTTGGCTTTTCTGCGCTCTCAGTCATTCATTTATTCACCATTATATTTTATTTCCTTTTACTTTTTACCCTTTCACGCATTTGCTTTAATCTATTAGAAAATCCTTCTCTATGCTCATCAACAAATTCGCCACAAATTATAATACCTTCCTTGAAATCAAAAGTAGCTTCATGAGGGGGACAATCCATCCTAATTTTAATTTGCCTTCTCAACCATTCTAACATCTCTACAGCATCACCGAGTCTATTTTTAGTTCCATATTGAATAAAACAAGGAGCAAGTACCTCAATGAAACTGAAACCTTCATTATCTAAACTTTTAAAAATGCTTCTCTGTAATCTAAGGGTATCATATCCCGGCCATCTCGCGACATATGTGGCTCCAGAAGCTGCTGCTAAACTTACTAAATTAAAAGGAGGTTCCATATTCCCATATGGAGTAGTTGAAGTTATATCACCAATATGGGTAGTAGGGGCAACTTGACCTCCTGTCATCCCATACACATTATTATTAACACATAGAACAGTAATTTCTATATTTCTTCTCGCGGCATGAATAAAATGATTGCCTCCGATGGCAAAAAGATCTCCATCTCCAGAAAGTACAATAACTTTTAATTTGGGGTTTGCTAATTTTAGGCCAGTTGCAAATGGAATTGCTCGTCCATGAGTAGTATGAAACGCAGGAGCTTTAAAACAGCCACTCGAACGACCAGTACATCCAATACCTGACACTATGGCATAATCTTTTGAAGTTAACCCTCTTTCTTTTAAACAACTGGTAATTGATGTAATTACAGTTCCAATTAAACACCCCGGACAAAAAATAAAGCGTTGTAAATTAAGCATGTCTCTTAAGGGATGATCTTGCATTTCTGTTATTTGATCTTGTGGTAGCATGCATTAAACCTCCTTTAATAATCTTTGATAAATCAATTTCGGACTAAAGGGAATTACAGTGGGAATACTAATACCAGAAACCTCAAATAAATGCCGGAATCTCTGTACTTCTCGAATAAGCATCCCATAATTCATCTCACTCACAATTACTTTTGAAATACCTCGCTGACCTAATTTCTCCATTAGTTCATCAGGAAAAGGCCAAAGGCTTTTTAACCTTACATAACCCACCTTATGCCCTTGTTGACGTACTTTTTCAACTGCTTCCGGGACTCCTCTCGCGTTAATTCCATAAGCTAACACTATAATCTCGGCATCATCAGTATACTTTTCCTCCCAATCATTAATTTCAGGTCGTCCATTTTTGATTTTATCGCATAAACGTTTAATAAGCATCTCCCCTGCTTCAGGAGTCATTTGAGGATTGCCCTCTTCATCATGCGTTAGACCAGTAACATAAAAATAATAATCTGTTCCAGCTACAGCCATTCCAGGGACAAGATCATCGTCTAAGGCTTCAAAAGGTTTGTATTTCTCTGGTGGTACCTGAGGTTTTTTGCGCTCTATTAGTTCAAAATCTGAATGAAAATATACAGGTTCCATCATTTGTCCTAAAATTCCATCAGATGCGACAATAACAGGTGTACGATATTTTTCAGATAAATTAAATGCTCGTATTGTCAAATCATACATCTCCTGGACTGTTGATGGTGCAAGTACTATAATTTCATAATCACCATGAGAGGCATATCTAGTCTGATATACATCAGATTGGGATGCATTTGTAGGTTGTCCTGTACTTGGACCACCTCTCATTATAGTAACAATTACCATGGGAGCCTCTAACATGACTCCTAAACCAATATTCTCAGCCATCAATGAAAGACCAGGTCCAGAAGTCGCAGTCATGGCCTTTGTGCCAGTATAAGAAGCTCCAAGACAACATGCAATAGAAGCCAATTCATCTTCCATCTGGACAAATGTTCCATCAACTTCGGGAAGACGCCTAGACATATAAGCAGCAATTTCCGAGGAAGGAGTTATAGGATATCCAGCAAAAAATAAACATCCCGACGCAATTGCCCCTTCTGCACTTGCATAGTTTCCTGATGTAAGGATTGGTTTTAGAGATGATTCACTTTTTTTACTTTTAAGACTCGTTGCTAGCCACCTCTTGTAAATCTGTTTCATTAATAAATATAGAAGTTGTGGGACATAATCGTTCGCATTGTTTACAGCCAAGACATTCTTCAGGATTAACTATTTCTATGTAATGAAGCATGCGACTATTAGTTTCTTCACTCTCTTTTAATATTTCCTTTGGACAAAACTCTACACAAATTTTACAACCATCACATTGTTCAGAATCAATTATAACCTCATATTTCTTTTGAGGGCGTGGAGCTGGTAAGATGGGCGTTCGTTTAGATTCTAACATTTTTTATTCCCTTTTTTATGAATACCTTCTGGTTATAATTCTCCTAATTATACTATAAAAATAATAATTTCTCTTTTAAATTTGCTTTTTTGATGTATAAGTATTTACCTCAGAAAACCTAACTTTTCAAAAGAGAAAAAAGAATTTTATTTTCTAAAAAGTCAAATTTCAATGAGATCTACCTTCAAATTCTTCATAAAGCGTTTTACCAAGTTCAAAACTTCTAAGATTGGTTTCTCTCATTCGTTCTGGCATATTATTTAGTACCTGAAGGTAATGTTCCTCTTTTAAGTCAATTTTGCTATTATCTTTAAGGTATTCAGAGAGAAAGCCCAAAGTTACAATATTGGCTGTTTTCGCAAAATTATTTTCATCGGCTCTTTTGGTAATCGGAACACGATGAATTTTGCCTTCCGTAATAATTTTTTCAGAATTAGAGACTGTATTAGCATCTATAAACGACATAGTTTGGTCATAAATGCACTCAACTGCGCGTTCTATACCTTTTTGATCAATAGCTACAAAAATATCCGCATCCTTGTCACAAAATGGGTACGCAATTGGTTCAGAGCTAAGAATAACATCACAAAAAATCGGTCCCCCTCGAACAGAAGGAGTATAATCAACAGAGAGTGTAGCATGATAATTAGCGACCATGGCAACTCGAACTAAAAAACTTCCAGCAAATTTAATTCCTTGTCCTCCACGACCGGACAGTCTGAATTTAAGCTTCATGAATTAATCTTTTATTAATTCTAAATTAACATCTAATGAGAATTAACATTGGTTTTTTAATTTTCTTAATAGCGATTTTTTTTGAGTAATCTACCATGTGAATTCCACTCAAGTGTGAGTTTCTCTTTTAGACGTGAACTTGTTGCTTATGCTTAAAAGGTTTTTTTTGTTTATTCATATTGCTAACTGTCTCTCTAACATTAAATCTTGGTAATATAAAAAAACTCAAAATTATTTTATCAAATAATCTGAATTATATTGAGATAGCAATTTAAGTTGGGTTAAAGCACTTAGTTTGAATTAACTCTTTATTTTTCTAATTGCGTCTGCTGCCCAAGATCTTACTCGTATATCTTCATCTTCTAAAGCTATTTTAGTTAATTCATTAACAGCGTCTTCATCGCCAATGCTACCTAAAGCAACTGCAGCTTCTAAGCGAACACCAACGATTTGATCAGTTTTAAGAGTTTCAATCAATGTTCCTACTGCTTCTTCTGCTTCATCTCCCAAATCCCCTAAAGCAGCAGCAGCTGAGGAACGAACTAAAGAATCCCTATCTTCTTTGAGAATTTTTGCTAATTCTTCAACAGCTTCTTTGGCTTTTAATTCGCCTAATCTTGTAGCAGCTCTCGAGCGAACCCAACCATCTCGATCCTTTAGATTTTTAATAAGTTGCTCAAGCTGTTTTTCGTCGTAGCTCATAGAATAACCTTCGACTAATCATATAGTAAACAATCAGCTTACTAGAAGAAAAATGTTATTGAATCATTTTAAAGAGTTTCGACAAAAATAACCTTTTTTTAAATAAGAAACTTGTTTGTTTGGAAAATTATCGAAATTTTAATGAAGCACGTGCAATGATTTGTCAGTCATGAAGGTTTTCTCTGTTATTGGATTCACAAATTCTGGTAAAACAAGTACTTTAATTGAGATAATAAAAGAGCTTGTTAAACGCGGTAAAACTGTCCATACTGTTAAAGCAATCCATATAGATGGCTTTAGTAT
>JAHQWS010000003.1 GCA_029856295.1 Promethearchaeia archaeon | reverse complement strand
ATCTATTGTAGGGTCTTTATAGTATTTCTCATAACATTTTTCACAACACCAAGATCTCAAGGACGTATATGAAATTGAAAAAATTGAACAAAAGAAAATTGATGAAAATAAGCAATATTTCCTCTAAGTTAATGTAAGGTATATTTTAAACTCTTAAAGCTAAGAGTTTTACTTAAATTTTTTTCTATAAGTTTATGTTGAATTTAAATAATGAATTTAAATCTAAATTTTCAAGTCTATTCTTATAATTTAATATTTCAGGAGGAACATAACCTTTGAAATATTTAATTACATCCTCAAATCTATAATAAAAATCTTTTAAAAGTTCATGAAGAATTGCTCTCTCAATACTGAGATTTGTTTTTTTTGAAATCCCTACACATATTAATCGACCTTTTTTATCATATAATATTCGCGTATCTTTAAAATTGATTTCTTGAATTTCCTCTTCTTTATTGCTCCGAATTTCCCTGATAAACATATTTATAGCATTTAAGAAATTACTAATCAAATCATCATCAGTTTCAGTTAGACCGCAATTATTTCCAGAATATCTTTTACTTACTAATAAAGCTCCCGTTAGACTGTCCACAAAATAAACTGCATGAAATCTATTCTCTCTGAAAATTAATTGCTCTATGTAGAATCCAAAGTTCCTCTTTATTGAATCATTTTTCCATTTAAAAGACATAATTACCCATTTTAAGAATAATTAAGATAAATATAACAATACTTTTTTAGTATGACTTATAAGATTTACAAACTCTAAATTTCATAAAAAATGTGTACAATATCGTTATAATACTCAAATAATATTCGAAAAGTAATCTATCTAAAAAAAAGAAAAAACAATATAAAATAATAAGAACTAATATATTTTATTCCAAAATTATCTATATTACTTTAATCTTGTTGATTATTATGGAAGAAAACAATGAGGTAACCAAAAACAAAATATCGATTGGTTTGATAATTTCAAATGAGGATTTTAAAAAAAACTCGATTTTCCCGGTAGAAGTGATAAAAGAAATAGAAGACTGTCCCTTTTATTTATTAATTTTCATTTCACGTGAAGATGTGATAAAAATTAGCTGCTTTCCTACCAACACTAATAATATCAAAAAAGTGTTGATTCATTTAACAGAGTTTTCCCCCGAATTGGTAAAGGGTATATCTTCTGTGTTAAAAGAAATGAATTTAAGCAAACAGATTTTACATACTACAGGACTATGTTATGAGATGGAGAATTGCTTTTATGAGACATACTTAGTAGGTGATAATTTAGAAGCCAACGATATTTCTGTAGAATCAATTACAGGAAAATTTATGAATATTGCTAAAGTAATAGACGTAGTAGTTGAGGATATTCCTATTTTTAATAAATAAATGTAGCATAGGTCTATAATTGTGCATTGATTAATTATGAGCGATAAAAAAATACCGCCCCCTCCAGTCTTACCTCCAGGCGATTTTAAAATGAAAGAAAATTTTTGTCTTTTCCATAAAGGTGAGATAAAAGGAGAAATTTACAATTGTCCATCTTGCAATACGAAATATTGCTTGGAATGTGCAAAAAACGCAAAAAATGATGGAAAAAAGTGCGTTAAATGTAAACAAATGATTTTTCTCTAATGTCAATACTACTATTAGTCGAAATCTTAAGTTTTGCGTTTCATCATTGCGAGAGATCGCCACACCTTCCAGAAAATCAGCCAAATAATTATAAAGATAAATAATGCAGTCACAAACGTATAGCCTCCTATAAATAAATCAACAACAAACATGAAGGGAATACCTGCCAAAGCAAATCCAAGTAAGTAAGCATACCCCCAAAATCGGTTCCTTACACCGATAATTACACCGGGAATTATTGTGGTAAATATTATTGATAAATAAGCCATTATTTTCACGATCGATTCATATTCTCCCACTTGATAAACTAAAATTATTAACATATTTATCCAAGAAACAAGCGATCCAATTATTGTAAATAATATAGTACCTATATCAATTTTAAATTCTGGGTCTTCTTTACCCAACGGATTTATTTTTTGTTTATCTTCATTCGGCATGTTCAGCAAATAATTAATGCATCTACTTTATATTCTAAATTATAAATTTATTCCTTATAAAATTAATAGTTCAAATGGAGATATTTTTTATATTACATATTTGGTTTTTACAAATATTTCAAAAATGTGGGTGAATGCTTAATTTTATTCATGTTATTTTAAAGCAAAAATGGTTTTAAATATACTTTTAATTAATTTATCCATTCCATTTAAATATCGGAAAATCTATTTTTATCTTAAGATGAAAATTTAAATTTCATAAATAATAACTAATTTAACATCTAAAATTCAAAAATTAAAATATAAAAACTAAAATCATGACTCCTCGCGCACCCTGGATTTTTGTCTTTTGGTTAGTGTATCTTTATACACTCTGATTTTGCCCTCCTCCCCCTATTTAATTTTTGACCTTGTATTGAGGTCTTGCGCGCAGGAGTCTCCTTTTAACTTTTAAATTATAATTTTAAAATTTATAATTTTAAAACTCTAATTAGATTTAATAAACCTTAATTTAAAATAAAATATGTTCGATTTCGAAAATTCTTTGAGCAATTTATAAAACGGTAATCTTTTAAATTATGTTTTTCAATAATATCTCTAATCTTATTGTTCATTTGATTTTTTTTATATTTGAAGTTACTATTTGATAAAATAGTTATTTAACTAAACTTTAATCAATTCATTATAAGCAAAAAGTGAAAACTTATGACTGAAGAAGTAATCAGAACAACTACATCATTATGTCCGGAATGTCTAACTCAAATCCCCGCTGAAATATTTGTTGATCCAAAAACGAACTGGGTTATGATGCGGAAAAACTGTAAAGATCACGGCGAGTTTAAAGATAAAATTTCAATTGATCCAGGAGAATACAAATGGGCCCAAACTTTCACTGATGAGGTAGGTTCTACCGTCAATAATTCAACAAAGCCAGAATGGGTGTCTTCTGGCATCCGAAAAGCTTTAAATGGATGTCCATACGATTGTGGAATTTGCGAGAACCATGAGAGCGCCCCTTGTATTTGTTTAATAGATGTTACTAACAAATGTAATTTAGCATGTCCTATATGTTTTGCCAATGCGAGTGCTAAGGGTTATGTCGTAGAACCTACTTTTGATCAAATCGTTCAAATTATGAAACATTTTAGATCAATGAAGCCTTATCCTGCCGTTATGCTCCAATTAGCAGGTGGAGAACCAACAATTAGAGATGATCTCCCTAAAATTATCAGCACTGGCAAGGAATTAGGATTTACTGAAACAATGGTGTCTACAAATGGTGTAAGAATGGGAAAATCACTTGAATACACAAAATCTTTAGTTGATGCAGGAATGGATGCGGTCTATTTACAATTTGATGCCACTGATGATCCTGAAGTCTGGAAAAAAATTAGAGGTGTTAATCTTTGGCCTTTAAAGCAAAAAGTTATTGAAAATTGCCGTAAGGTGGGATTTTATGGTGTTATGTTAGTCCCTACAGTTGCTAAGGGAGTTAATGATCACCAGATTGGAAATATTATGGATTATGCTAAAGAAAATGCCGATGTAATATCAGGAGTAGTATTCCAACCAGTCTCATTATGTGGTCGCATTAGTTTTGAAGAATTAATGGACTTGAGATATACCACATCAGACTTGAAACAAGCTATAAATGAACATACTAACGGCGGGATCAAGCGATTCTATCCAATAGCCACGACAGCAAAATTTACTAAATTATTAGCTTGGTTCGATGATATGCCTGAGTTTGGAATGACGAGTCATAGCGACTGCGGCTTCGCTACCATAATCATAATCAATGATAAAGGAGAATGGGAACCAATAGAGAATTTTTTCGATGCCGAGGGCCTAATTAAATGGGCAAATAACGTATACGATATGGTACATGATAAAAAGGTTCCAAAACCTACGGGACTCCTTGGCAAAACTAATCTGGAGGAATATGGTGGTCTTGCTAGTACAATTGGAAAGTTTATTGATGATATAACTAATTTAGGTTACAAACAAATGATGAAAGCGTATTTCATTGCCGGACTGTTAAAATACGTCAAAAACCCTGCTAAAATCTTATCAAGCAAGACATATCAATCATTTGCCAAACTCATTTTTGCTCCTAATTTAGCTACAGCTGCGAATTTCTTACACAATCGAAACCTTATGATATCTGCTATGCATTTTCAAGACGCTTATAACTTCGATCTCGACAGAGTAAAGCGCTGTCTAGTGCATTATGGAGTAATTGATCCGGAAAATCCAAAAAAAGTGAGAGAAATTCCATTCTGTGCAATGAATACCGTACACAGGGAAAATATTGAGCGGGCCCTGGCTTTAGAAGGTGAACAGGCAGAAAAACCAGAAGTGATAAATCAAAGAATCACGAGTTATATAGATTCTATTGAGAAATGAATAGATTTTCTTTATTTTCCTTTATTCTTTTTTGTAATTATCCATAGTATAACTAGTAGAACTCTTTATATTCCTTTTTTTTTAACTGTTCTTTTACATAATCTCGAAGTTCCTGATTAAATTCTAAAAGATTAACTTCTTGGATAAAGGCCTCTGAATATTCAGGACTATTGTTCTCTACTTCCTTATCGATTTTTTTCTCTAATTCTTCCATATATTGCTCCATTTTTCATGCACGCTAATATTTCACTTTAAATATATATGATAAATTAAAAAAATCAATTCATAAATTAGAAGAACTTCAAAAAAAAAAGAAATTAATGATAAATAAATATACTTATAAGTAATTTTTTATAGATTTTAGCTGATATCAGAACCGCAATTAGGACAAAATTTCGCTCCTGAAGTTATAGAACTTCCGCAATTTGGACAAAAACTAGCCGATGGTGCTGAGGTAGCTGGTGTTGGAGTAGGCTGAGGAGTGGCAGGCTGATATACTGGTTGACCGGGGGCTTGCCATATATTTTTTGTTCCTGATAGCATAAAGTAGCCGATGATCCTCAGAATCTCTCCTATAAACGAAAAAATTATGGTCATATCAAGTATGGTAGCAATTTTGCAGAGTTTAGCACCTGTGTTTGCTCTACCGCTAATATTTGGGGTGAATAATTGTACATTTGCTTCAAAAAAGGTTGCTAAACCACTCCATGCTTTATATCTCAATATAGATCCCACAATTATTAGAACTACACCTATAATTATCATAACCCAAAGGTCTTCTATTAACATCAATCCAATCGAGAATATGATCTGTCCGATAAATCTCATAATGGTACCCCAGAGAAATCTAGGAGTAAAATCTAATAGTTGCTTATTATTTAGTTCCCTACCGGCTTTTTTTATATCCCCAAGCACTAATAGGAAGAAAATAATAATAAGAACGCCAAAGACAACAGTAATTATTAATCCCAAAAGCGGAAAAAAAGCACCTACTATTCCCAATATGAAGCTTAGAAGCGTTAAAATTGCGATTATAATCATCTTTTTCCCAAAATCTGTGAATTCCTTATTTACGATAGCACTTGACATTTTTTTTCACATTTTTTTATTTTTAAGTAATTAAGTTAAATTCTTCAATATTCTTATTAAATATATGGTTAATTAATATAAAATTCTAGTAGACCAATATTCACAAAAAACCTATAATTTTATGTTGGTTAAGCCTTATATTTCTATAGGTTGGATAAAAATTTGAGTTATCTCTATTCAATTTCTTTAATTTTCATGATCTTTTTATTATTTATCTAAGAAGATATAATTATGAGCAATTTTTCTCTTGTCTCTCCCGGCAAGCATATGTATTTGTTTAATAGTTTTAAGTGATTCTTGGCTAAAATTGTCGAGAGGGATAAAAACTATCTCTCTATGCTTGACTCCTGCCAATGAATAAAAATATTTACGAGGAGGTTTTTCAGCTACGTAGAGGATATAACGTTCTCTTGAGTAAAGTATTGCAGCTTTCAATAATCTCTCAGCTTTTCCTTGTATATCTCTAAAATTGTAATCCATATAGCTTTTAAAAATATCATCAATTTGCTGTGGTGGAAAAATTGACAATAATCCCCCGATTTCTACATGTGAAATTCCAGGACCAATTAAATAATTACCCGGGTTAGTTGAGTAAAAAGTCATATCGCTTTCCTTATCATGTTCTGCCCACCATGTTATTTTATATGGATATTTTTCGATATCTCCCTCATCCTCATCGAAGATCACTATCAACGTGTCAATTCTTCCTTGAATTTGTTGTTCATTCCTTACATAGATTTTTTTTTTAAAAGCCCAATTCCGTATAGTTTCCTTTATAGCAATTCCATCCATAAGAGTAGATTTAAACTCCTCTATTTTGACTCTCAGGTTTTTCAAATTCTTAATTGCCTTTTTTCTTAAATATGCGAAATAATCTTCTTCAATAATATCCTCTGGAGGCCAAGAAACGGTGATATATTTACCTTTTTCCCATTCATCCCTCCATTGTCCCTCAAATTCTTCCTTAGCCCTTTTATTTAAAGGAACATCTTTTTCTTGGTCATAATAATATGAATGATGTCTTCTTAACCTAATATATCTTCCATTTGGATCATATCCGCCCTCCATGCTAAGTTTCATTGTCTCATATTTTTCACTCTCATCGTTAAATGGATATTTAGTAGCTTTTTCCAAAACTTTCCATGCGTAATCATCATCAACTACATTTTTGGATGAAATTAATAAATGAGTCAAGTTAGGTAATAGTCTTCTCTCTGTTAATGAAAGATTTCTTGAATATTGAAATAGCGTTTTTAATTTATGTAGATCTACAAATTCTTTAAACTCCTCTTCATATAAGTATTTAGACTTTAACAGGATTTTCCTAATATTTTCAATTTTTCTAAAGGAATCTAACATTTTGTAAAGTTCTTCAGGAGCTTCAACCTCTTCGAGTTGAGTTTTAGAGTACTTTTCCCTAAATTTAATCCATTTGTAAGTGTTATATGGTAATTCTCGTAAAAGAAATCGAGCGTCTGAACTTCTTATATTATAAAGTTTTACAAATTCATGTGGAATTAGATTGAATTCTACATCTTCAATTTTTTTAGGATTTTCTAAATAATATCTTATACTCTCCCAATGTGCCATTCCACACACAAACAAGATTCTATTATACGATGCCATCATTTTCCGTAAATGACTTGCCATATATTTCTCTCGTAAAATGTCTTTTTGTAGAAAATCATATTCTTTTCCAGAATTTTCTTTATTTTGTGTGTTAAGAAATTCTTCTAAGTTAATTTTATCTCTAAGAGATATTTTTTTTTCTTTGTGTTCTTTATCAAAATATTCCGATATTTTTTCATAAAATAAAGACAAACCTAGATCTTTAATAGAATAATCATCCGGAAGTTTGAAGCTTAGTGGAGCATAGTCCTTAACAGACAGATCGATAAATTCGATAGGGAAATCATATTCTAGACCAATTCTTATTGCTTCTATTATTGAATCACCAGGATCAATTGGAACGAAATTTAATTTCTTAGGATTCAATGTATCAGCATAGGCAATTAGAGACAAATAAGGGAGCCGGTCTATACCCTCAAGTACCTCATCTCGAATGTTATCTGGTAACTCAACACAAACTACATCTGGAAAGACCATGAAAAATGCCTTTCGAACTAATTTTGCAAATTCTAGTCTTGAGTGAAAGGTTGGGATAACATATATGTTTTCATACTTGATATAGGGTGATTTGTCCATTTATTTTATCCTATAAATTTAATTTTGTATTAGCGGTTAAAAAGTTAAAGATACTATATTATTAATTATGATTATAATAAAAATGCTTAAATTAAAATGAAATCCTATTAAAAAAAATCTGGTCAAAATCAAAATAAAAAAAAAGATTAATTAAACACTTGCTTGATTATAGGTTATTATATTTCTGAACCACATGCACTACAAAATTTCTCCGTAGATGTTATAGGACTCCCACAATTTGGGCAAAATCGTTTGGCTGGTTCCGCAGCAGGGGCAGGCGGTGGTTGAGTTGCGGGTGTTGGTTGAGCTATTTTTACTGATACTGGTGGTTCACCCTCCAATTTTTTTAGGGATACTAATATGAAAAAGCCTATTATCCTCAGAATACTTCCAATAAATGTAAGAACAATAAATATATTGAGAATTCCTCCGACTTTCAAGAGACCCGTACCGCTGTTCCCTGTGTTGGCAATAGAGGGGGGAAACATCGATCGGTTTTGATCAAAAAATATCTGTAAACGATCCCAACCTTGGTATTCTTGAAATCCCGAAATAAATAACAAAATAATACCAATAATAATACTAAATACGAGAGGTACAACCTGACCCGAACTTACATCCTCTTGACGGAATACAAGGATCAAACTAACAAGCGCCCCCATAAAAAATATATTCCCGATAAAAAAGAGTATGGTAGAAGAGGTAATTTTGCCCTTGCATTGAGCCAATCGAAAATTATTGAGCACATTATTTGCCTTCTTAAGACTTCCCAACGCTAAAAACCTAAAGACCATTATGACTATTAGCAGAATTATAATGATAAACACTAAGAAAAACATCCCGAACATGAAAAAGATGAGGGAAAACAAAAAGAAAATCTCCAATATAGCTAAAACTAGCGCCTTAATTCCGAAGGAAGCGAATTCTTTATTTATATCAATATTTGCCACTTTATTATCGCCTTTTTAATTTTTTCTAAAAAATTTTAATGATTGTGTTAAATTTATTAAATGAGCTTATAAATATTTTGAATAGCTTTTTATTTAATAAACCCATTATAGAATATTTTACCATTTCTAGCATTTATCTCTATAATGAGTATAATCTAAGATTTGGATTTTTGCGTAGTAAAATTTCCAAATATTTAAGGATCTCACAGTATTTTTAATCCAGTTCCCGTCGTTACTAATAATTTGATATGATACTGATGACGATGATGATTACAATAATTCCTATAATTAAATCAATTGTCCCTACTATTATACCTAAAATCGCCATAACACGATCTTCATCTCTTCTAATCCCTGTAATGCCAAAAACAATTGCTAATATCCCAAAAATAATCCCAACTCCAGTAAACACCACCCCACCAAATAATCCTATATTAGCAAATATTAATGCTAAAGCACTGTGTTTATGTGATTTCCAACCAGACGGCTGTTGGGCAGCTTGAGTATATTGTTGGGTGTAATTTTGAGGTGTAGGTCGTGAATTAACTTCCCCTCTCAAAGCTGTACCGCATTTAGGACATGCATTCCAAGATGGATCTACCTTGGTTCCGCATTTGCTGCAAAAATTTGCCATAGATATACTATGTTTTTTTTCCTTAATAAACTAACTCCGATTAACCGTATTCTTGTCCCTATCATAATTAACTTGTAGTGAATTTAAAATTCTCTAAAATTTCACATTTAGAGGTACTCGATAAAACATTTTTCAATTTTAGAATTGTAGTTTTGGGAATTCCCTCAAACATTTTCTGGATTCCATATAGAATTGATTCCATGGAAATCCTTGAAATTCTTAATATTGTGCTTTAGAAATCTACTCACAGATAATAATCGATAAGCACTTATAAAATTTCTAAAAGTTTCTTTTATTATATATTTAGGATTTGTAAAAAACTGGTATAGCATTTCTGAAATTAAGTTTGAAATTTGTTTAGTTGGAACTCCATTAGGATCTATATCTGAGATATGGACTCCTTGTTCCCAATATTTATCTTCATTAAGGATGTTTTTTTCCACCATTTCATCCCAAATATCGGTTCCTGGCATTGTTCCAAGAAGATTATAGATTGGTACATCAATATCTAATTTCTGAGCAAATTTCAAAGTGTTATAGATCTCTCTAAGAGTTTCACCTGGAGCACCAACTATAAATGAACTTGTAATAAAGGGGATTTTTGCTTTTCTAGCTTTTTTTACTGCGAGTATTGATTGATCTGGCGTAATGTCTTTTTTATAGTAATCAAGAATTCTCTGATTTGCACTTTCAACACCAAAACAAAGAAATCTACAATTTGCCCTTCGCATCTCCCTTAACATTTCATCAGATACTTGGTTAACTCTTCCTTCACACATCCAATCTAAATCAACCTTATGTTTCCGTAATAATTGACAGAGCTTCATTACTCTTTTTTTTGAAACGGTAAAATTATCATCTACAAAATTTATGAATTTATACCCCTCACTATCTAAATATAGAATTTCTTCCAAGATATTTTCTACTGAGCGAGTTCTAAATCCGACAGATCTTTTTCCATAACAAAAAGTACAATGATAAGGGCAACCGCGAGATGAAACCATCGATGTAAAACCTTTGGGAACTAATTCTAAACTACCGAAGCTTGCTGGGTACTCAATCTTTAGAGCTTTTCGATCGGGAAAAGGTAATGCATCAAGGTTCATTATTAATTCTTTTTTTTCATTCATTTGAATTTTTCCATTATCTCTATAAGTTATTCCTCTAATATCTTTTAAAGGAAGATCTTTTTCAAATGCTTTGACTAGCTCCATAAAAGTATATTCTCCCTCATCTCTCACGCATAGATCGACTTGAGGATATTTGTTTAAAATTCTATAATCATTGCAGGTTGCATGGCGGTTTCCAAATACTATTTTAATATTAGGATTCCATTTTTTTACTTCTTTTGCAGTCATCGCAGCACTTATCCCTGATCCGGACGCCGTTAAAGTAGAAAAACCCAAAATGTCTGGATCCCTTTTTTTTACCCATTTAACAATCTGTTCTAGACTAAAACCCATTGCGGCTTGGTCAATTATTTCGACATCATAATTCTCTTTCTTTAATACGGCGCTTAAATAGCAGATACCTAAAGGGGGATAAAAATGATCCGCACTTGCAACAATTCTGCCCTTTTCTAAAATCTCTCCAGGTCCAGGATTGATCAAAGCAATCTTAATTATCCTCACCACTCATTTTATATTTACTTAATATATTTTCATTAACTAAAATATTAATTTTCATAGAAAAATCATCCCCAAAATGGTTTCCAGCGATTCCACACATCCCAATGTTTAACATTTTTGAAGTTATGCATGAACCCTCTTAATCTATATCCACTCTTTAAAGTCTTAAGAATTTGTCGAGAAATATAACTGGGGCGCTTCATGAATTTTATATGAGTTGTTCTTATTCGTGTCATTAGTTCACTTAAAGAAACGGGAAGAACGGCAGTACCAACTTCCCAACTTTCATCTGGATTAATTCTATTTTCCTTTACCATTTGATCCCAAATCCAATTTCCGGGGATTACGCCCAAAATATGAAATTGTGGAAAGTCAATATCCAATTTGAGTGATAAATTTAAGGTTTCAATTATTTCCTCACGTGTTTCAATAGGTGCTCCTAATATGAAATTACCTATAATAAAATCAATTCCAACTTTTTTAGTATTCTTTATTGCCTCATAAACTTGATTTAAATTAATATTTTTATTATACCAGTCTAAAATTCTTTGTGAGCCACTTTCAATACCATAACTTAGAACTTTACAACCCATCAGCTTCATCGCAGTCAATAATTCTCTTGAACTCTGGGTTACTCGACCATCAGCCATCCATTTCAAATCTATTTTTTCTTTTCTTACTAAATTTGATAACTTCATTAATCTTTTCTTATTTATTGTAAAGTTATCATCAACCCAAAGTAAACTTTTATAGCCCTGTTCTTCGAGAATCGATAACTCCTGGACTATATTTTCCGGAGATCTTGGACGCCATTTATTCCAAAACCTAGAACTCGAACAAAAAGAACATTTAAAGGCACATCCTCTTGACGAAGCTGTGGAGGTAAATTTTCCTAGGGCTATATCAATACCTTCGACTTTGCTTATATATTCAACATTGCCTAATAATTTCCTATTTGGAAACGGCAATTCGTTTATATTTTCTATTAGCGGTCGATCATCATTTCTTATAATTCTGCCATTATTTCGATATGTTACCCCTCTAATATCTTCAAAACCTTTACCTTTTTCGAATTTCTCAGCAATTTCAAATAAAGTATTTTCGCCCTCTCCCCTCACG
>JAHQWS010000002.1 GCA_029856295.1 Promethearchaeia archaeon | reverse complement strand
GAATATTACTATCAGCTTGAGCCACCAAAGGAATTCATAAATCTTACGATGGAAATAAAAACAATAAATGAGAAGTTAATGGCAACAAAGGATCCGGAAAAAAATAAACGTCTTTTTTTAGAATTAATTGAAATTTCAAAAAAAATGCAAAATATGAGTTTCAAAAAAAATGCAATATAGTGTGCTCCGAGCTATGATATAAAACAATTGAATTGAATAAAATTTCAATTGTGCTAATCCATTAATAATTTTCTAATAAAAAAATATAAGGATTTTCAAATAACTTTATAGTAATAAGATCAGTTATTGTACTTTTTTTATGTAATCTTTTAGGTATTCGAAATATGTCCAGAAAACTAACTCCAAATAGATGGAACTGGGATGGTAACTCAAAACGATGGATTTTTATAGAATTAACTGAAGAGGGAGAAAAATATTACTATCAAGTAGAACCTCCAAAAGAATTTATAGAGCTTACAATGAAAATTAAAGAGTTAAATGATAAATTAATATTTACGAAAGATTCTGAAGAAAATGCTAAACTCTTTGACAAAATGATGAAAATTTCTAAAAGACTTCAATGTATGCGTAAAAATGAGGATGATTGTAAACTAAGTCCTAATTTTTAGGATGTTGATTTCCTTAAAAGGAGTTTGATAATTACAGCAATGTTCATTTATTTTGAATAAAGCTATTTAAATCAATATTTAATTTGCTTAATATCATTAAATCTATTTTGAGTAATAATTCTAAAGCAGATTGAAGCGAGATATTGTTCCCTACGGAAATATAAAGGTATTTTTTTGAATTTGGTTTAGGAATTGCATATCCAATTAAAGAATCCTGGGAATAGACTCCCGGGATATTAGGATTTTGCTTATTTTCTCTTAGCTCTCCAAATAATAATTTTTTAGTATATCCAATGACGGGAGTATTTATTTTTAAACCAAAATCGCAAGCACATCCGTATAAATATGGATGAATTTGGCCGCTAGAATTGATTACATAGCAATCGAGCGGAATATGTAAATCTTTTATTAAATCCAAATAGATGTCAGTTTGATTTAAAAATAAAATAGAAGGAAAATATTCCGCAAATTTTGGCTTGAAACACTTAAATTTTGTATCTAAAACTTTCTTTTCTTTAATATTATATATTTGAATTCCTGAATAAGCTAAATCACCATTGAATTTTATCTTAATTATACCAATTTGGTAGTATTCTGATTTTAAATCAATAAGATTAACATTTTGAGCATTTTTTTTTTGATATTCTCGAATTTCTTCTAAATTTGAAAAATATGTATTTTTAAGCCTTAACTTAATGCATTCTGGACATACATAGTAATATTCTATGTTATGATATTTACAGGTCTTTAATTTAATGTCTTATCATCTTTAGTTTTTAAGAATTCGTTTTTATGAAAATTGATCTTATGAAAAATAAATGAGGATGATCTTAAAGTTATTAATATTAAAGTTTCTGGTAAAGATTTAATATTCAATAACAACAAATTATATAAATATAAGAAATTATAGAAAAATTATAAAGAAATCGTCCATTAATATAGGTAAAATATCATGAAAGTTGCTGTTTCGGGGAAAGGAGGTGTAGGTAAAACATTAATAGCAGGCACATTGGCAAGATTGTTTGCTAAAGACGGATATAACGTTTTGGCTATTGATAATGATTCAGCTATGAATTTAAGTTATACCTTGGGAATTGAGGAAAATATTAAAGCTAATATTGTGCCTATTTCAGAGATGAAAAAACTCATTAATGAACGTACGAACGTCGCAGGGCAAGGATCTGGGATATATAATATTACTCCTGAAGTAGCTGATATTCCTGATAGATTCAAAGTATCTGGCCCAGATGGATTGCAATTGCTAGTCTTAGGAACTGTTCAAAATCCAGCTTCTGGATGCCTTTGTCCTGAGAATGCCATGATTAAATCATTGGTGTATAATTTATTAGTTAAAAGGGATGAAGTTATTATCGTCGATTTTGAAGCAGGTTTAGAACACCTTGGACGAGGCACGGCTAAAGGAATAGATGTTATGTTAGTAATAACAGAACCCTCTCAAAAATCATTAGATCTCTGCTCAAAAATAATAAAGCTTTCAAAGAGGTTAGGAGTAATTAATATATATTTAATCGCAAATAAAGTATATGACGATTCTCAGCTAGATGTTATACATAAAACAATAGAAAAGTGGGAAGTGCCTCTATATCAAACAATACCATATGATCCTAAGATAATTAATGCTGATTTAAAAGGAGTCTCTCCTATAGATTATGATCCCGATTCCAAAGCAATAGAATCAATAAAAAGTTTATATGAAAAATTAAAGAAATTAAAAGTAGAACTCTTCGATATATAACATATCGCGTATCTTAAACATTTTAAATCCTAGAAACATTTCAAATTTTATTTCAAAAAATATCTTATCAATACTTTAAAGTATATTAAAAACAATATTTAAATTAAAGTCCTAACTGTTTTAATTTAAGTTTATTTTGCTCAACCTTATCAGGAGTAATATCATACAATTTCCAAAATGTGAGGAGTCCGACTAACAGAAAAAGAGCAGGTATTAGCCCTATATGGAGTTGTATGCCAAATATCGCAGAAGCAGGTTGAGTATCCGAGTCTTCAATAAAACCTGTAAGTTCGTGTACAAAGGCAAGAATTAATGCCTGAACTACTCTAGCTAAATTTGTTACAAAAAACCTTAATCCTCCCAATAATCCTTCTCGTCGATTTTCGGTTAAAATCACAGATTCATCAATAACATCACTAAACACGGGGTTAATCATTACCGAAAATCCTCCCAAACCCATTCCATGAATAAAAATTATAATCAAAAGGAATGTTAAATTCGGAATAAATGTGATTAATATAGCAGTAGAAACCATTATAATTCCCCCCATTATCATTACTCGTTTTTTTTCATGTGTTTTCCTAACATAAACTAACCAAAGTGGAGTAGCTACTAAAACACCAAGTAAATAAAGTCCCATAATTAAGACAGTTAACGACGCTTCCGCATTTAAAACAAATCGAACATAATAAAGGAAAGAAGCTCCCATAGTACTCATCAAGACAAAAAATAGGAAATATACAATCATGTAGGCTCTGAGATTCTTTTGTTTAATAGCACTCGATAGATCCTTGAAAATAGAAATATCTTCCGTTTCTTCACATTTGGCTAAAAAACACTCAACAACTTCTTTGTCATCCCTTACGCCTGGAATGCTAATAATCCAGCAAACAAGACAGATTATAACAACAACAATGGCCATTAAAAAATAAGTTTCACTCCTCTCAAATACTATTATCATTGGTGGCAACAACATACCGATTAATATCCCAAAAAATCCAAAATAAATGCCAAATCCTGAGACTTTTAAACGCTCTGATTCCGTCCTAAATTTATCAGGAAATAACGAAAAAAAATTCATAAATACCATTGATTCAAATGTATCAAAAAGACATGTGGTAATAATGAGCCATATAAAAATAATCCAAGGATTATCCTGAGGATCTACGTTTGGAGGTGTAAAAATTAGGAGGAAACAGATAACCATTGGTATAAATGATCCTATAATCCACGGAAATCTACGACCCCACTTTTTAGTGAACCGATAGGGGCGATCGGATAAATATCCTACGATAGGATCATTAATGGCATCCCATACAGCAAAAGTAGCTAATGCTAAACCTGTTAATAAAGAACTTAAGCCGATCTCCGTCTCATAGTAAATAAATAGCACCATTATTAATACAGTTCCAATTAATTCAGCTACCACACTTCCAAAATTATAGGAGATCATTATTTTTTTTGAATGATGTATTACTGGAACTTCTATTATTTCATTAACCTCGTTCATAACCAGAAATTTCCTCTTTTTTTTGATATGAAATATAAAATCAAATTTATTTGATATAATTATCTATTTGGAAATTTTCCTTAAAATGATTTAAGAAAAATTATATAATCAGATTTTAATAGTATGATTTTTTTCAAAAAAATGTAGAAAAGTTTGATTTATAATATATCAGAAAGTTCCATGTTCTGATCTTCAGCAATTTCTTTCCATTGGTTTATAGCATCCATAGCTTCTTCTTCATTAATCATTTCGATAGCATAACCAGCATGAACGATTACATATTTTCCAACCTCAGGACTTTGAATTAGAGCGATAATTATGTTTTGTTTAATCCCATCAAAATCTACTAAAGCAGTATTTTCATCAATCTCTAAAATTTTACCAGGAATTGCTAGACACATGTAAATCTTTCGACTAAAGTTTATACGACTACATTTTATAGTAAATTGAACTAAATAAAATTAATGATTATAGTGGATAACAAATAGTTAGTGCAAATTTATACTAAATCATATGTGAAAATGATAATTTCATAATAATAAATGTTAAAAACTTCAAACGAAATAATTAATTAATAAAAATTTAGAAGATAAAATCAAATTCAGGTGGATCCGAAATGTTTTTAAAGAAATTAATAGAATTTCCAAAAAATAAAGCTGTGATATTAATTACTTTAATAGCTTTTATACTAGCTTTATTAATAAGCCAGTTTATAATGGCACCAATCGAAGCTGAATTAAAAGGCTCAACTGGATATGGAGTTATAGAGTTTGAATTTGCATGGACTTCAGAACAAATTAATACAATTTTTAAAGCATGGGGGTCAGAGGGAAAAAATAAAGAAGCTTTTGTAACATATGTTGATTTTTTATTTATACCTTGCTACAGTTTGTTTATGGCAGGATGCATTTTGTTGTTAACTCGTAAGTTAGAGGGAAAATTACAAGAAGTTGGTTTATATATGGCTATACTGCCCTTTGTTGCAGGAATTTTCGATGTTATTGAAAATATAAATTTACTCTTAATGTTAACTTACGATGCATTTATTTGGTCATTAAGTCCTTTTATCGCTTCCCTATGCGCAACTATTAAATTTAGTTTAATATTCATTGCGATAATTTTCTTTATAGTGGCATTAATAATTGTAATTATTAAGAAATTTAAATAGGCTTTTCATTTTTTTAAATTTACTTTTTCTAACTATCTTCAAGCATAAAAAATAAGAAGAAAATAAAACAGTCCCCAAGGAAGTAGATTGTTATAATTCCAATGAATTGTAACTTCTTCTGTTTAGTTTCGTTTCCAATAAATTGATCTTGAATAATATTTTTCTTTTTTTCGTTATTTTAATGAATAACCACAAAATTAATAAGAAAGAAGTGATAATATTTATGTATGACAGTATAAAAAATATTTCCTATTTCCGTTCGGAAAATGGGAATCAAATCACTTCTTTCTAATGATAGTATTCTCTCATTTTTTAAAAAGTTTTGTGCTGCAGTTACATCTCACACATGGTGGTTCAAGAAAGCTAGAAACTCTAGATATGAGCATGAAGACTTTCTCAAGGTATTCTTTTTCTCAGAAATACTGGGTAGGTCTATACATAACAGCAGTGAGCTCTTGAACGAACATTTCCTGAGGAAGAAGAAAGGAAGACCAAGGATCTTCGCGGATGGGAGGAGAAAACGTGCAATTCCACACCAAACCGATGTCAACAAGTATCTCCGCAGGATTGGATTTAGAAAAGCGCAGAAAATCTTGCGTGAATGCTTGGATGATCAGCTCTTGGATGTTTTAAACAAAGGACTCATCTCAGAGAGGATTAATGTAATTATTGACTTCACTGAACATCCTTACTATGGAAAGAGAGAGGATAATATGATTAAAGGTACAAATCGGCAAAAAGGCACAAAGAAAATGCGACATTACCTCGTCTTCTCGATTTTATCTCGAGACACTCATCTTTATGCAGGATTAAAACAAGTGGCATCTGGGCAATCTAAAATACCCATCATCCTAAAATCTCTTCAGCATTTGCTTGATCTGGGATTCAAGTTGGGCTTCATATTGATGGACAGGGAGTTCTATAGAGCTGAATTATTAGATAAGATTAAAGGAATGGGAGGTGAAGTCATCATTCCTGCTAAAAAATATAAGAAAATCAATCAGTTCCTCACCGATTATCTCAAGGGAATACATGGTCGAGTGCGGAAATACACGTTTTCAAGCAAGACAGCTGCACGATGTCGATTTTCCAGACATGTTTACGTGATAATAAAAGCAAAAAACCAATTCACTCTTCAAGGAATCAAACGGGATTATAAAGCGGGAGAAATATCGTTGGACGATGCTCGAAAGTGCTTATTCTTGATAATGACCACCCAGAAGCCTCGGAGCAAGATGAGCTCTTGGGCATCCCGCACAGCACTATTTTATCGGAAAAGATGGTTGATTGAAACGGGATTTTCCGACTTAAATCGAATTAATCGTCGTTGGAAATCAAACTACGATAACGTGCGTTATTTGGACATGTTGGCAAGAATGCTCCTCTATAACTCATGGAAGATGAATAGAAAATTAATTCAAACTTCCAGTAGAAATCGAGGTAAGCGATTGGAGTGGACGCTCATTCAAAATCAGGACTTCTTGATGAAAATACTTCTTTCATCAGAGAAAAAATCGAGCGGGGTGATCGGGTAAATTTGGAATAATGTCGGTTTGCCGACCATAAAAAATAAATAAAAAAAAATAAAAACATTAAATACTCATAAAAAAAAAGAAATATGGAATTTTATATTATTTTAACTATACTTATTAACCAATTTTTTCTAAAATACCGCTCAATCGTGTTCTATGGAATTTCAAGCCAATTTCATCTGCGCTAACTCCCATTGCTAAAGCAAGTAATTCAGTCAAGTAAAGCACGGGAATATTATAATTTGCATCATATTGTTTTGACAGGTCTCGTTGTTGGGTATCAAATTGTTGGAAGCATGCTGGACAGTTTACACATATAACATCCGCACCTGCTTTAGTAATAGCATCCATTTTAATTTTTAAATTAGCCATACCATGTTCAGGATAAGCATTGGTAACAGCAGAACCACAACAAAGTATTTCCTCGCCATAATTAACAACAGTTGCTCCAGTAGTAGCAACAATTTCATTCAATGTTGTAGGTCTCATTGGATCATCAGATTCCATCCATTCTGCAGGTCGCATATAATGACAACCTGGATGACATGCAACTTTTAATCCACTCAATTGTTTTGAAATTGCACCTTTAACCTTATCTAGATTATCCTTAAGGACATCAACAAAGTGCTTTACATCAATGGTTCCCTTATATTCTTTTCCAACCTTAGCCAATTGAGCATTGATTTTATCCTTTTTTAAGGAATCATGCTTTAATTGATGACTTACTCCCCGTAAAGTATTTGTGCAACCATTACACAAGGAAATAATATCTTTTCCTTCTGCTTCAGCTACGCATAGATTCCTGGCACCCATGACTAACCATGCATCATTATCGAAACTTTTCACACCGGTAGGATCAGGGCAGCAAGCGAAAGGTGCTTGCGAAGTCTGAACTCCTACTTTATCAAAAACTTTTCTTGAAGCTGCTTCTATAAAAGGAATTCTATTCCCAATAGTACAACCTTCAAACATCTTATATTCAGTCATTTTTCTCATCTTTCCCCTTATTTTAGCTTTTTATCAGCTCCAATATTTTTTAATAATGTTTGCACTTCGTTCACATCTGGTGCGGCTACCGCTGGTAAACCCATTTGTTGGCGTCTTCTTTCTATTGCTGGTTGCGATGGAATTGCTTTAGCACTGTCAAAAACTGCTTTAGCCTGTGCATATATGAAATCAGGACCCTTTCCTTGAGCGATACTCTGGTTCTTTAAAAATGTAAAGACCTCTGTAAGTTCAATATTCTGAGGGCAAACTTCATCACACGTGTCACATACAGTACAACCCCAAATTGCCAATTCATCAGCAGCAAAAATTGCATCTTTATATCCTAATAAAGCATTTAAAATATTACTTCTTGGGTTATATCCGGTGGTAGTATAAAAATCCGTGGTTACTGCAGTTACAGGACAATTGTCAGCACATCTACTACATTGATAACAGTACTTAATAACCTCAGAACCTATATGGTGATCCATAACTTGTTTTCTAAACTCAAAATCTATAGCCATTTTTTCTTCACTTTTTTTTGTTTTATCATTCCATTTATTTAGTAAATGTTGGCTTTAACCCTTGCGTGGGCAGTTATATCCAATCTATAATTTTTATTAGATATTCATCCTAAGCCAACGTGCATCTTTCGGGAGTAAATCTCCTTACCATCATCATCTACAACAGTGATGTGGGCGGCACACGATAGTCAACAATCAAAACAGCGGACTACCATTTCCAAGAGATTTACTACCCCTTCTGGTACGTCTTCACTCATCTTTTAACTCACTCTTATTTAATTACTTATTCATATGTTTATTTAATCCATGGATCAGGTAATTTCAATCCATCTAAGGCTTTGTCCTCAAATACTTGTTTCGCAACATGCATTAATGATTTCTCAATACCCGCAATATTATGATTTGTCGCAACTAAGAGGTTTAGTTTCTTACAGATTCCTGCCTCATCAGACCAGATCTTATAGACTAATAACCCTCTTGGAGCTTCTGTAACTCCAACCCCAACACCTTCTTTAGGCTCTACATCCAAGGTCTTACAATCAGGATTGCATACATCCGGGTCCTTAAGTAGGGTGGCAACAGTCTCAATTGCTTCGACTGTTTCAATTAAGCGTGCCCAATGATAGGCAAATGTATGATGTGAAATAGGACCGGTCTTTTCCCTAAAAGCCTTTAATGCATCATCGGCTAAAGGTGTGGCCATTTTATCTGCAGCATTAATCATGGCTAAAGTGTTTGCTCGATAGATTCCTTCAGGATAACCTGCAGGTTTGTAATACATATGAGTCGCATACGAGTGATCTGGAATATGCTCGCCTATTGCATCTAAATAGTTTTGCGGAGCATAATCGATTTTCTTGCCATCAGGAGTGACAATCCGAATATCGCCTTCATAGATGTCATGGACGCCATCTTTTGTCATACCAACATAATACGTTGGAACGACACCTACATTAGCCACCACATCCCAATAATCTTCGACAACTTTCAGTCCAATCTCAACTGTCTTTTTGGTAAATTCAATTTGCTCATCAATTTCTTTGAGAAATTTATCTCTTACATCTTCATCTAATGGTTTTTTCATTCCACCAACGATTGCAGAAATGGGATGAACGGACTTCCCACCTATTGCTGCGCAGAGCTTTTGTCCAAAATCCATCATTTTTAATGCCATAGCTCCAACATCAGGCATTTTGTTGATAACATATACCACATTTCTTAGCGCAGGATCTGCCATTGGTCCTAACAAAAAGTCAGGAGCTGCTAACGCATAGAAATGAAGCAAATGTGACGAATATTGCTTCGCATTTTGTAATAGAATGCGTAATTTTCGCGCAGGTTCAGGGATTTGTACGCCCCAAGCGTCTTCCACTGCTTTGGTAGGTGTTAAATGATGAGGAATTGGACAAATACCGCAAATTCGTGGAGTAATTCGTGGAACGTGCTCACAATAACGTCCTTCACAGAATTTCTCGAAAAATCTGGTTGAAGTGATATTAAACTGAGCATCCTTCACTTTCCCATCATCTCCTATGACTATCCTTAATCCTCCATGCCCCTCCAAACGGGTCACGGGCTCTACTTCTATTTCTTTTACCATATTTTACGCTTCCTCCATTTTATCATGAAATCTATGTCCTAAAGTGCTATCGGCTAAAGTAAAACGATTAAATAATCCCGCAGGATCTTTAATCATTTTCATAACTTCTTCAGGATCTCTGTCGGCACAAAGAGAACCAAGAGCACTTATAAATCTGGCGCCTTGGTCCTTGACTCCTACAGGAGGGCCATAACATCCCAAACAAGGTGCGTTTGCTTTATTAGGGCATATAGCTCCACAACCTGCTTGTGTTACTGGCCCTAAACAGATATACCCTTGCTCCAAAAAGCATGTATCCATTGTAGGTAGGCCCTCATAATCTCTTTTTAATTCAGTTGGCACTTTATCAGCTACAGCTCTCTCACAATGACTACAAACAGTCTTAGAACTAAATTTAAAGGATGGATCATCTTTTAATAAGTACAATGCTCTTCCAACAATCTCATCCATTATATTAGTACCCGTTGGTGATACATCTAAGATTATCCTCCCATTAACTTCTTTTGCAGCAAAACTTTCTGGTTCATAGGCTAAGCGTTGTATTAAATCTCCACGGAAATAGAAATTCGTGATATTAGAAGCTCCCAAATATAAGTCTAGAAAATGCTGTAAGCTTGCTCCTTGATCTGGTGTTAATGCTAAGATATTGTCAATTAAATCTTTTAATTGTTTAGATTTGTTATGAGGTTTAGCGGTTGGTCTGAAACATCCATAACACACCTCACCATTGTTTGGACACATTTCCTCACAACCCGCAGCAGTAATTGAGCCGTAGCATAATATGCCTTTGTCTAATAAGCATCCTTTTTTTAATAAATTGCATGTTTCACACACAGTACTATTTTTATTGAGAGACGCAGGGCCCTCACCAACCAAAGTTAATAAATATGTAATTGCAGCAATAATATTTTCGGTTGTTGGAGGACATCCAGGAATAAATACATCTACATCAATAATTTCTTTTACATTTACAATAAATTCTTCAAATCCAGGAACATGTTCGGTAGGTTCTTTTGGATCATCGTCTGTAATAGACTCTGTCTCTTTAAACTTTCTATTTACTAGCTCTTCTTTATCATAAAGATTAGCTAGACCCATAACACTACCATAACACGCACATGCTCCTATAGCAACAATCACTTTACACTTTTTCCTCATTAGTTTAGCGTTCTCAGTATCTTGCTTTGTTCTTGCAACGCCCTCTATAAACCCTACTACGATATCTCCATCTGGTCTTGCTTTTAATGAATCGTGTTTGAAGTCCACTACAGCTGGCCAATAGACAATTTCTAATTCTGGTAAAATTGGTAATAAACCTAGATGTGCGTTCAATAAACTTTGATGACAGCCCCAGCATGAAGATAATTGCATAAAAGCTACACGTACCGGCATAATTCTTTTACACTATTCTGATTTGTTTTATTTTTAATTTTTTGATATTTGGGGTAATTTTGAATTTATTAAAAAATTTGTTAAATCTTACTCTGTTTATAAAATACAGAATATATTTTGAGGGAGTATAGAATAACACTCGATTTTTAAGCCTTTAAGATATTTAGTAAATATTTTTATATTTCGTTATCTTAATAGTTTTTTATCATAAGAATTTACATTACAAAAAAAATCAAATGAGATGAGTATAAAATGTCATATAGTCCTCCAACTAAAAGAACAATTATGTTCTCATTTTTAGTTCTGTTAATTGGACTCGTTATTGGGATATGGGAAATTTATGATGGGCTCTCATCAACTTTACATGTGCCATCTAATTATCTTATGTTAGCCGGATTTATTCTATGTTTTCTTAGTTGGCTTATTATCTATATTGGAGTCCGAGTTCGAGGGTTATAAGCCCTTAAAACTTAAAATTTAAATTTCTAATAATTTTTATTTTTTCTCTTTATTTTTTCTGAAAACAAGAAAATAAAAAAAGATGTAATTTTGAATTTAAATATTTGAATTTATTCTTCTTTTTTGTCTTTCTTTTTTTTCAAAAAACGTCTAGCCCAGATTGTAAGAAAAACTCCGATAATACCATAGCTTGCAGGGCCTAATAATAATCCAATCACAATCTCGGTTACGCTCCCAGTTATGGTTCCAGTATAGATACCCATTATCAACCAACTTAAAAATCCTATCAATCCCATTCCCGCTCCCAATCCAATTATCCATTTTCCAATTGGGATAACTTTTAAAGCTATAATAGATCCAGCGATCACTGAAACCCCACCGCCCACAGCAATAATTACACAAATCATCAAAAATAATTCAAGTTGTGCCTTATACTCTGGGAACTGTTTAGATGCTTCCGCAACTATTAAACCGTAAACATAAGCAGTTCCTACCACGCTAGCCACAAACATTAAGATACCACCTATTATACAAGCGGTAATAGATCCTTTATTTTGCATAGTTTTTACCTTTATGT
>JAHQWS010000001.1 GCA_029856295.1 Promethearchaeia archaeon | reverse complement strand
TATATACATAGAAAGTATTATTATTGTGAACTTGAAAGCTTACACTTCCCATCTCATCTCCTTCTAGAACTCCATCACTATCGTCCAAGCCAGATTCTTCCGTTAATGTACTGTTTACATATAAGTCAAATGGTATATCAGATGTTAGATCAAAAGCGATTGGAACCTCAAATAAGATAGTGGTCTCATTTAATAATTGTAAATAAACTAAATAGGCACCTCTAGTCCCTTTAGGGATATTTACTGAGATATTTATAAAATATTGCCCTACTCCGGGTGCTATATTAATTTCATTCGTAGAAGATGGGTTGCTATTAAATGTAAAAAATTCTTTTCCCGTTCCCATTTTATTTAATTTCAAATTTGAGATGATCTCACCTTGAAAAATAGAACAGTTCCAAAAAAGAAATTGATTCGCGTATTTAATTTGTAAAGGATTGTCGAGAGGTGAGGAAGGAAAAAATGAGGCTAAAATAGGGACTAAAATCCGTATATTTTTTTGAAATATGTTATTTGTGTTAGCATCAGAAAATTCATTAGAAGCCAAGTCTGAAATAATAGACACATTGTTCATTCCTGTTCTATTAAACGTCGTAGGAATAGATATGATTTTCTCTTCATTTATTTGCAATTCATTTATTTCAGTCTTGTTAATTTTTATACCATTAACAAAGGTAGTAATATTAATTTTTGAAGATGTACTGTATCCGATATTAGAGATGGAGATATTTAAATAAGTCTCCGTTCCATTATAAATGGGATTGGAAATAGTTAAGGAATTTAAGCTGATATCCGATTTTCTAATATTAAAAAGAGGATAATTTTTTCCGGTATTTATGTTTTCAATAAAATCAGATTGATTGTTTCCAAACGCAAGTATTATTGGAATTAAAGCATGATCAGTTGGAGATAAGGAAGCATTTATCCATTCTTGAGCAAGAGCCACATCCCCTCTATACGATGTATTATTTGATAAAGCATCGTTAAGCATATTATCATATACATCATACCATTGATTTACCTCAAATGAGATTGATGGCTTCGGAGAAGAAAATCCTAAAAAATTATTGGGGTGGAAACCATATTTAGGATGAGTTCTCTCGTCATAATAAGTATCATTGGCTACTAAAGCGTTAATACTTGAAAGAAATTTAGCATCATCGTCGTAATTTAATTCGGTTTCCATTTGAAATCCTCCATATATATCGGCATCCATAAAATAGTAAAATTTTACATTGTAAACGTCTAAGGTTGTTAATGAACTTATATTAAAACTAAGGCGTACCCATTTTGAATCGCTGTAAATCTCATACAGAATATCTATTTTCAATATATTATCAGGGGTTTTAAGGGATTCTATAGCTATTTTATGGGTATAGTTATAGACTAACCATCGAAGGATTCGGGGATAATCCTTGCTAATCTCTGAAGAAAGGAATATTCTTGGTGTATCTTCAAAGGTATATCTCACTGCAAAAAACATATCCCAAATATCACTTATTAGTCTCCCATAGGTTCCATTATCATGATAATCTCCAAAATAGTTAGAATAGAAAGGAGTTTCAAAGGAGCCATAAAGGTTAGTATTTCCTAAACTAATAGAATCGAGTAAATTAGACCTTTTCAATTCGACTACTCCAGCATTAGATATTTTATTTAACAGATTATATGCAGCATTTATATCTAATCTCCCTGCCCCTTGAATATAACTGGAAACACCAATATCCACAGCGCTAGTCATTAATGCTGTTTTTATGGCTGTGGGTGTTAGAGAAGAATCTGATTGTAATAGCAATGCAATACCCCCCGCTACGAAGGGTGTTGCCACACTTGTTCCACTTTTTATCGTATAATTGCCTTCTTCTGAGCCGGAATCAGAAGTATTTGCTAGGGGGGCAATTATATTTACTCCGGGGGCACAGATATCAACCCCCATTCGTAAGTCGGGAGATGGACCTCTGCTAGAAAAACTTGCTATACTATCTATAGAATCTACCGCACCTACAGTAATACATTTAGATGATAAACCGGGACTATCTAATGAAAAATATTCACTTCCAGAATTCCCCGCAGCAATTACAACTGTTATATTAAACTCCCATGCCTTATCTACCGCTTTAATTAACATATCATCGATAAAACCACCTCCGCCAAGGGACATGGAAATAATATCTGCCTCATCTCCGTTATCTGGAATCCCATCAGGTCCAAAAGTGGCATATTCAATACCTTTGATTATCCAACTTTCATATCCTCCGTATTCAGATAATACTTTGACATTTATTAATTCTGAAGCAGGAGCTACTCCTTTAAATTGATAATTAGAGGCTTCTCCCGTGCCCGAAATTATTCCTGCGACATGAGTTCCGTGTCCTACATTATCACTTGTGTCTTCATCAATTATACCATCAAAATTGAAGTCAATAAAACTTGATTCATTTATTACTTTAGGATCGTTAGTTTGCATATTATCATCTAAGTCGTCTAAATCGAGATGACTCTTGTCTATTCCTGTATCTAAAATGGCTACTCTTACTCCACTTCCATTGAGACCTAATTCCCATAGATATGGAGTCCCTATTTGAGAAACGCTCTGATTAATTAATGGAGTATATGGAAGTTTATTAGAAAAGGATTCTCGAAGTTCTTGAGTTATTTTAGTTTTATCTTTATCAAATGACAGAGGATAAAATTTTTTATCTAAGCAAATTCTTTTGACTGCAGGTGATCTAGCAATGTATTGAATCTTATCACTTGACAGACGAAGAGAAGTTGCCGGAATTAATCTGTAATTGTATATTAATGTACCTGAATTCTCTTCTAATTCCTCTCTAAGGCCATCATCATTGTAATTATATAAAATAATAAGTGGTAAGTTTTGTTTCTCTTCATTAGAATTAATTAGTTTTAATAATTGCGAATCAATTTTATTACGAATAATACCTAATTGAGTAGAATCTTCGCTATTTGCATTGGATGAATATTTAATATTATTCCAAAAATTAGGAAATGTTAAAATTAATGAGATAAATAAAAACTTTAACACTTGCTTTTTATTATTCTTCCAAGCTGGCGATCTCATAATAATCTCGCCCATTTCTTTAAAATTGATTTCAATTTAGTTTGAATATTTTAATATTCTTTACTATCTTAGATATATAAAATAGATTGAATATAAAAATGTTTACTCCATGAAGCTGCTAAATTAGAGATTCTAATTGAATAAAAGTTATCAATTTAGATACTTAACTATTTAACAATAAAGTAAATGAAGAATAAAAGTAGATTAAAATTGATTCTGTGAAACTAATCCTGTAAAAAATAATAAAAGGGGTCTTCTTTTTGTCTTCTCCAACTCCTGAAGATTCTACTTATAAATGGGTGTGCGGGAGTATTTTCCAAAATATCTATATACCATTTTATTTTTGTTTTATCTAGATCAACCTTAAGCGGTTTATCCTCCGCATAATCAAGAGCCCAGGTCCAGTTAAAATCATGTTCTAATCCGGCAAACCGAGAAAAAGCTGCTAAAGTACTATTGGCATAAATGCCTGCCCCAAGCATTAATTTTTTAATATACTCCCATTTTGAGAATTTAAGATATAATTCCTTAGTGCCATTTTTTGCAAATTCATTCAGCTCATCTAATATTTTAGGCGATATGGGTTTTAAATTACCCATTTTGTTAGGATAACGCATATCTTTAATTGGTATATTTTCCTTAGTCCAAATTCCTAATGAAGTTATATTTGAAGTAAAATCAGAAGGATCAGCAAATAAAGTACCCCAATTATTAAATTCGAGTTTATTCATATCTCTTAACGTCATCCCGAAAATCACATTTGGTATTGGTGATTGTCTGGTCAATTTAAGAGGTATAAATTCAGAAATAGGATCAAATTGTTTATCATCGGGTTGGACAAATTTAAATTCCTTAAATATTAAAGGTTCATGATTGTCCTCAAAATAATATGGACCATGTTCATAAATGCCCATTCGGCAATCGGCGTGAGAAGTAAAGTTAAAAATTGTCAATTGGGCAATTGTCTGTTTTAGTTTCTTGGTAAGATCTTTATTATCCGCGATAGGGATCATTTGATCCTTTAAATTATTGATGTACTCATCCGATAGGAATGTGATCTTATTATTATCTACGATTAAAGAGCTATCATTGAGGTAATTGGGGCTCAGTCTTTTCCAAAAATCAAGAATAAATTTTGTTTCTTTTTTCTTCGTTTCAGGTTCGACAATTATATTTTTTACACTTTGTTTTTTTTTTTTGAGATTATCATAAATAACCTCTGCTCTACCGTGCAAATATAACATAGCTACGGCACAAAATGCCAGCTGATTTAAAGGTGACCCTAAGGTTTTTGACCTTCTAGCGATTTCCTCAGGCGATATTTTACTCGTAATTTTTTTCAAAATATTATATTGATAAGATTGGTCATATAAAATATAGCAGCCCACATGTATGTAATGTGAAACTGGAAACATTTTACTTTCTACTATTTCTCTACTAGTTATAGTAGGATGAAGACTTTTACATAATGCAAAAATTAGTTCATTTGTTTCTTCATCACTAATATCACCAAACCGATACATATCACTTATAATGGAATATCGCCATAATGAATTTTTAATTTAATTGATTTTTAAAAGATTTTAGGACTTGGAAAAATAAGACAAAACTGTATATATAATTTATCCTCAATAATCGTATTGTTGAAAATTAGCATTAAATTCTTTAAGACAAATATCTTAATATTGAATTATTAAAATCATTTATAATGGTAAATTAAGTAAATGACAGAAGAAATAAATTTCAAGGAGTTATTCGAGGATAGGGTCCCATTATCTGATCAAGACGAATATATGCACGATTTTGCCAAAAAATTCGGTCAATTTCCACGCTATCACAACGAAAGTTGGTATTTTAATTTTATTGATCGTCCTAATAACGTCTATTTTGTAACTCGTTTATCACTTCATATGGATACTAAGAAATCTCGAATATTGTGCATTACAATAATCGATGGAGAGAAGAATATCTATTTTAATGAAATCCCTCTCGAAAGAATGCCAGAAAACTGGGAATTCGATAAGAAACTAAAGTATTACTGCGTCAAACCTATGAATGAATGGAAGATTGAATTTGAAGAAAAGAAATTTAATTTACATATTAATATAAAGGGTCGTTTTCCCGTTCTAGATTTCGGAAAAATCGAAGATCCTAACACTATAATAGAGAAATATGGGGAAGAATTTTTAAAAGTAGCAGCTCAAGAGCATTATGAACAACCTACAATCGCAACAGGTACATTAGAATTAAAGAAAGGTGGCAATATATTTGAAACTCGAAAAATCACAGGATTAGGTCATCGAGATCACAGCTATGGGATTAGACATTGGGTCGAAATTGATGGCTGGAATTGGGTTTCAGCTCAGTTTGAAGATATGACCATAAATTGCTACAAAGTCCGTCTCCCGGGAATAACGCCACAAATGGGCGTTATATATTCAAAAGATAAAGAAAATGTGATTATCGAAAATATAGAAGTGTCCACAATAACAAAAGAAGATGGAAAGACACCTATATCATCAACCTTTATCTTGACAGATAAAAAGGGAAATAAAGCCTCATTAGAATCTAAAACTATTTCTTCCGTATATTTACCGCTTCCCTCCAAAAAAGGCCTAACCGAAATCTTTGAGCAAGTGGCAATATTTACATGCAATGGGAAAGAAGGAGATGGAATATCGGAATATTTAATCTCAACTAGGGATTAAATTTTTATTATTCATCTTGTAAATAATAATAAAACGGGTCGTTCTTTCGTTCTCTTATACCTCTCATTATCCGTCTCAAGAAAATATGCAGGCCATTCCATCTTTTTAATTTTTCGATATAAAATGCAATTTTATCCCCATCAAGAAGATCAGTTTTCAACGGTTTGTCTTCGGCATAATCAATAGCCCATGTCCAGTTGAAATCACTTTCTAATCCGGCAACCCCAGCACACAATGCCAAAGCACTATTGGCATAAAGGCCCACTCCGAGCATTAGTTTTTTAATAAGGTCCCATCTTGAATATTCTAAATATAATTCCTTCGTGGCATTTTTGGCAAACTCGCTCAGTTCATCCAATATACCTACTTTTAAGGGTTCTATTGATCCCAACTTATCAGGATAACGGAGATCTTTTGGATGTACTAGTTCTTTTGTCCAGATCCCTATTGATGTTATGTTTGAAGAAAAATCAATAGGATCGGCAAAAAACGTCCCCCAATCGTTAAAATCTATTTTTTTCATATTTTTCAAAGTCACCCCAAATATCACATTTGGAATCGGAGGAGGATTAGTGATTTTTTGCGGTAGAAATCCAGAAGTGTCTATTCCAAAATTTGTTTTGTCAGGATGGGGCAATTGAAACTCCTTGAATATTAAAGGATCATGATTTCCTTCGGAATAATATGGGCCGTGTTCCGATATGCCTATTCGACAATCAGCTTTAAAGGTGTAATTAAAAATTGTTAATTGAGCTATTGTCTGTTTTAATTTTCTAATGATATCTTTATTACTATTTATAGGAATCATGTGATCTTTTAAAGTATTAATACTATTATCGGAAAGGAACGTAAGTTTCTTGTTTTCCACTGTCATTGTACCCTCATTAAGATAATTAGGTGATAATCTTCTCCAAAAATCAAGAATGAATTTTGTTTCCTTTTTCTTTGTTTCAGGCTCAATAATAATACTAGGATCCGACCTTTTTTCAAACAAGTTATCATTAATAACTTGTGCTCGTCCGTGCAAATATAACATGGCTATAGAATAAAAGACTAACTGGTTTAGAGGGGTCCCTAAGGTCTTTGACCTTCTAGCAATCTCTTCCGGCGATATCTTACTCGCAATTTCTTTTAAAGCATTATATTGATAAGATTGATCATATAAAATATAACAAGCAACGTGAATGTAATGGGTAACTGGGAAAATTCTACTTTCTACTACATCACGAGATAATAAATTACCCCGAACACTTTTAGAAAACAGCGCGATTAGTTCATTAGCTTTTTCGTCGCTTATATCACCTAACATGATAATTCCTCAATAGAATATCGTAATTTTAAAAGATTATACTATTAGCTATAAATCATTTCTTAATTTAATTGTTTATAACTATTTGGGATCTAGTTGTTGCATTTTCCTAGCATCATTTAATGAAGCATAAATATCCATTGAATATTCATATCCTTCAAATTAGAAAAAAAAAATGTTAAGTGCATTGAGACAATACAAGAAATTTTATAATAAAATCTATTTTTCTTTTTATTATATTTGTATTTTATAATGAGAAATCATGGTAGATAAAGAAAAATTAACTGTTTATGATACTCGTCATTATCCTGTGAGACCCCACATCGGAGTTGGCGTAATGATGGTAAGAGAGGATCAATTACTCTTAGTAAAAAGAAAATATAATCCTGATGCGGGGTATTGGAGCATTCCAGGGGGACATTTAGATCTCGGAGAAAGAGTTGAACATGCGGCAGTCAGAGAGGCGCATGAAGAAACAGGGTTTAAAACCAAAATTTCCAAATTAGCAGGGATTATCAATAAAATTATGTATGACGACGATGGAAAAATCGAATATCATTACGTTTTGATCAATTATTTCGTCGAACAAATAGAAGGCGATCCTAATCAGCCACCTAACGCTGCCGATGATGCTCTAGATGCCAAATTTGTGCCATTCAATGAGCTTAAGAACTATAAATTAACGGAATCTCTAGTAGAACTATTGAAGCGGTTAAAAATTGGCTATGATTAATTTTTTTTACTAGTATTCACTACTAATTTTAAAATTAAAGATAAGGAGATTTTAAGAACGTGTCTAAAAATGCTAAAGAATTTGAATCAAATAAAATAATGGAACAAATTCTTAAAAGTTCGAAGGGTAGAACTATAGATTTAGTGGTTGATCACGAACTTCCAGGAGTTACACCGGAAATGATTGATTGGTGGTGGGATAATATTGATTCAAGCGATCGTTATAAATTATGGCACCCAGAAGATCATAAATCCTTTGAGTGGGAAGTTTCTCCTAAAAAAGGTCATGTTGGAGCCATTCAACGTGTTGTTGAAAATATAGGACTCCCCACTATGTTGCGAATTCGGTGGGAAGATCCTAGCTCATCACCAATACCAATAGAGTATAGCTATGCTCTAGTGGGGAGTACCCTTGATCGCGAAGATAAGCCAATGACCTGGCTTTTGCATGAATATGAATCAATCGAAAATGGAACAAAATTACGTACTACATTTCGATTACCTGCAAAAGTTCCAAAACCGTTTATTGAAGCTCTACGTAAACATAATTTAGAAGAGATCAGTGAATTTGCCAATTTTTTACCAAAACTATACAATACTAGATAATATTAGTTATCGAGTGTAATTAATGAAAATGAAACCAATTTATATTTTATATGTAAAACATTTTTGAATTTTAAAAGGCACTTTGTTATAAGGTGAGATATTTTGAGCTTAGAAAAATTTAAGAAAGTTATTCATGAGGATTTTACTAAAGATGCTGATTTTATTGATGAGACAATTAAAAAACTTAATTTAAATAAAAATTCTAAGATCTTGGATATCGGTACGGGTTTTGGAGCAATGGCAATTCTTCTGGCAATAAATGGTTTTAATGTTTTAACAGGTGAGCCAGAAGTTGATCCCGAAAGAGATGAATGTGAACACCATGAAAATCATGGTGGAGAGCACCATGGCAATCATCAAGAACAAAATCACAGGGGATATGAATTTGATTGGAGAGAATCTGCAAAAAATGTCGGTGTAGAACATAAGATAAAGTATCAACATTTTGATGCTCAAGATTTGCCTTTTCCGGATAATTCTTTTGATGGTATCTTTATGTATGATACGCTTCAGCACATTAAAAAAAGAGAGGTTGCTCTTAATGAATCTCTAAGAGTTATTAAAACTAGTGGAATTGTTAGTGTTATAGAATGGAATAAAAAGAGCATTGAGCAAGATGAGAAAAAATATGGATTTACTATTGATTATGTAGATCCAAGAGAATTTCTTAAACTGGATAACATTTCAATCGAGCTTTTTAAAGGAAAGTTTGCTAATATGTATATTCTTCGGAAAATTTAATTGGTCTTGAAAATTTTATTTAATCCCATATTTGATCAATTTAAATCGTAATTTATACTTTAATTATCAGAAATTATATTATTAAGGAAAACTAAAATGGTTTTAGTTAAAAAAGAGCTTTTATCCCCATGTGGCTTGTATTGTGGCGTTTGTAGGGTTTATGTTGCTCATAGGGATGATGATAAAGAATTTAAACAAGAATTACTCCCAATTTACAAAGCTTATGGCACAAAAACCGTGGAAGATACGAATGTAGAGTTTCCCATTATAAAGTTTCTAAGTGCTTGCACTCCAACCAAGGGGGATTGGTCGTCTATACGATCTTTAACCCAGTTTCTATAAATTTCATTGAAAATGGTAAATTTTGAAGGAGTTTTCTTTGTATAACCGGAATATAATAATGTAAAATATAATAAAAAACAAATTATGAAAACAAAAAAGCTCAATTCATCTAATTGAAACGTTACCATTTTACAACCTATTTTTTTGTATTTTTTTATTTTTCGTTTACCCATTTTAATATAATTTCCTTTAAAATAATACCAATTCTGTCAATTTTTCTTGTATAAATTTAAATTTCATTTAAAATAAACATAATTAATTATATATATTAATTTTTATAGAATTTTAATTTAAAAATCAAGAAGAACATTAAAATGGTGTTAGGAACGGGGGAGGAAACCACCTTAAAGAGATATCCAAAGAAAATTATAACCTCATTTCAGCTCGGAAATCTGGTTGGATTAATGATGTCTCAAATATATAAACAGCAATTAACTTTTTTCTATTTAGGCGTTGTAGGGTTAGATATAGCGTTATATGTCCTTGCAATGGTTTTTTATACTTTTTTTAATATGTTTAATGATCCGCTATTAGGATATCTTTGCGATAAATCTACTCGGTTTACAAAATCATTGGGTAAAAGATTCCCTTTTATTATTTTAGGTGGTATTCCTTGGTGTTTTATTGTTATTTTTATATATATGCCTCCTTCCGTCGAAGAAATAGGACAATTTGGAGTATTTTTATGGTTTTTAATATTTATGTGTATAAATGATATGGTTTTCTCTCTTTATGACATCAACAGAGTAGGACTTTTTCCTGATAAATTTCGAGATCCTAAAGACAGGAAAATTGGAGGTGCTATTACCACCGTACTTGAAACAATCGGAGTTATGCTTGGTGTTTTAATACCTGTATTGACCGTCGAGATTCTCGGTCCTGAGGAGGGTTGGAGAGTGCAAGCTATCATTGTGGCTCTTGTTAGTTTCTTTTTCATAATATTAATGATACCCGGAGTGCGTGAAGATCAAGAAATGAGAGAACGTCGTTCACGCCTTGATTTGATGGAACAAGAGCCCTTCTTTAAAGGACTGAGAATAGCTTTAAAAGACAAAAATTTTGTTGGATATATCGTATTGTTTCTCGCATATTCTTCAACCATGAATTTAGTTATGGCGTCTGTTCCATTCTTTGTTCAAGATATTCTACAATTATCTAAAATGGGAGAATTTATCGTATTTTTCTATGTTATTGCTGTAATAGCTAGTGCAGGTATATGGTATAAGCTTTCATTTAAAATAGGAATTAAAAGAGTAACCTTAATAGGAGCCTGCTGCTTGGCTTTTATGGGCATTCCTTTTTTGTTTGTACCTGTTGGACCTGAAGGATTGTTTTTAGTCATTCTCGTTTTTACTCTTTCTGGACTCGTTGATGGAGCTATCATTAGCATGCTCATGCCGCTCTTTTCTTCTGTGGTGGATAATGCGGCTTTAGAAACGGGTAAAAGGCAAGAAGGGCTTTACAATGGTATTTGGATGTTCTTTGCACGTATAGGTATCGCTATTCGCTCTATTATATTTTTAATCGTTGCTATTCTTTTTGGGTATCATTCAGGATCAACCGACCCTAATGAATTAATGGGACTCCGAATACAAATGTCTATTTTTCCTATGATTATTATATTGACAGGAATTTTTATTTTCTGGAGACTTTATAGAATTACACCAGAAATGATTGAATTTAATGCTAAGAAGTTAAAAGAGTTAAATATGTAATTTATTCGAAAATATAAATAAATAAGGTAAAAAGTAATGGATAAGGAAAAAAGAAAGCATCTATTGGATGCTTATAAAGACCTAAGAGTTGCTGACGTGCGAGATGGGATGGATACTTTGATGCTCCATAATTTTGGTTCTATGAATCCGAATATAAGACCCGTAAATCCTCCTCCCATCAGGGCTTTTGGAATTGCGAAAACTGTTCGCTATTTGCCATTCGAAGGAGAAATTCCTTATATTGAACCTGATAACTATATGAGATGGGCAAGAAAATATTATCGAAAAGTTTGCCATTATAAATGGATGGGGACAATTGAGGATGGCGATTTCATTGTCATTGACCAAAGTGGAGTAAATGTCGGTCTCATGGGTTCTGAAAATTCGCTAGTAGGTATCCGTTTAGGTGTGCGTGGTTATGTTTCTAATGGGGGCGTTCGTGATACCGATGAAATTATTATTCAGAAGGTTCCATATTGGTCTGCAATAATTAGTCAGACGATGGTTCAAGGACGACTGCGGTATGATACTTCTGATATTCCCGTATCTGTAGGAGGAGTTACTGTACATCCGGGAGATATGATTATTGCAAACAACGACGGTGTTATTGTTGTTCCTCAAAAAATTGCTCTTAAGGTAGCCCATTATGCTCATGAAGAACATGAGCGCGATAAAAAAAGTAGGGGTTCTATATATAAAGGTTTAAATATGGAACCCGATGATACAGTTTAACGAATATTGGGGATGATTTAAATATGAATATTATAAAAGGTAAAGGAGAAATTGAAATTATTAACCTTGGGATTGAGCCTGGTGAAATGCTTTTAGAAACTATAATAAAAGCTATAGATGAAAATGATATTCAGAATGGTATTGTGGTTTCTGGTATTGGCACTCTAAAAACCTGTAACATACACTATATTAACC